>NZ_JAFLXH010000011.1:0-175768 GCF_019891515.1 Pseudomonas sp. Wu6
CAGCAGCGCAGCTTTACGTTCTTCTGAATAGAAAGGCATGACCATACTCTTGCCGCCCCCGGAATGCTTTTCAAAAAGCGGGGGACACGACAACTACCCTGACACCGGGGGAGTGTACCAACTGAGCAGATAGAGGACTGTCATCATGCTATGGAGTGTACTCAAGGGCGCCGCCGAAATTGGCATGGGGATCTACCAGAGGATTACCGAGGAAGATGCCAATAAGGAGGAAGCCAACCAGCGCTATCGGAACCATTTCCTGCCATGTAACAAGTGCGGAGCCTTGGCTAAGCCACTCGAAGGAACCGAGCGTAACTACGGATGTGAGTGCGGCCACCGGTTTGCCGGTCCTAAGCACCCTTACTGAGAGGCTGGTGAAGCCCTGGCGGGCAAACTGAACGCTGTTCTTGGCGGCCAGCAAACTGTTTAAGGAAAGAGCTATGAATAGCTATCAGCTTCAAGGAATTGCTGCTGCTTTGGAAGAAGGCTACGGCTAATGCCCGCAAGGCCAAGCGGCACTTATGCGCTGGATCGAAGAAAAGGTATCCAAGCTTAAAGCGCGAGGCTTGCCAGGTAGAGAGACGGACTTGGCTTGGTGAAGAGTAGGAGAGGTATGCGAACCGATAAATGTGAGAAATGTAGCGAGAAATTTGAGGTTGTCGAGATAGGCGGTGGGCAGCCATATAAGCCAGATAACGCAGACATCGAGTGTCCATGCTGCCATCACAAGACATCGGAAAAAACGACTGGTTACTTCATTACCAAAAAGCTTTCACGCAGTTAGGCAAAATCGCATCAAGTGCACCAAAGCCCTGCCCTCAAACGTGGGGCCGGCCTGAACATCGCAGGTCATTTAAACCATTGCGGATCCCTAAGGTGATCTCGGATTATGAAAGATGAAGCGCAATTAGGCTACAAGCCTATACAGGACGATGTGTTGAAGACACTGGGTCTTGCGATGATCGCCGGGCAGGGTGTTGAGCACCTGTTGAGCAGTTGCCTTACTTTTCCTTTACACGGCGAGCCACTTCAAACTGTGGAACAGCTTCAGCTCCTGTTTGAGCGACACTCAAAAGCCACTTTGGGGCGACTGCTCAAAGCGCTGAGGGAGCGGGCTGATCTGCATCCCACCTTCGACGACAAGTTGGAGCGCTTCCTCCAGCATCGCAACATCATTGCGCATCGGCTACATGATGTGCCGGGCGGTTTTGACCTGCATTCCGATGAAGGGCGAGGGAGGCTAAAGGCCTTCCTGCTCCAGTACATGGAGGATGGTCACATCGTCAGCATGGTATTCCTGGGCATTTTGCGGGGATGGGCGAGCCAACAGGGCATTGATATTCCCAATGAGCACCATCTGAGCCAGCGAATGCAGGATCACCTCGACGCGAATGTTATGCCAAATTTGGACGCTTTTATCAGGTCTAAAGAACACCCCTGAGTCCTAGAAAAAGTCATTCAGCTGCACCCAGCCCAGCCGTCGAACGTTTGGCTAAATAAGAAGAGGCACCGGGACGGCCGGTACCTACAACGACCGCGCAAAGGACCTGTATGCAGCAAAGTCTCAAGGACACCGTTCCTCGCAATTTCAGCACCGGCTACATTTTTGCCGACATCAACAATGACTTGGGCGACTGGATCAAAACTGCTCAATCTCACCCCCTTCTTTCTCAAATGGCCTACGCGTATGCCAGACGCATTGCGGTGCAGGCGCTGTACGCACAGGGTTTGGTAGACCTGGACCTAGTCAATCACGTGCTCGGCATCTTCAAAGGAATACAGGCGATGACAGGCCACACCGTCGAGTTTCAGGAGGACGCGCTGGCTGAGGCAAACCGATTGATCATCGAATACCACCCTTTTGCGACTGGTTTTTTTACGAAGAATCTGGCCCATTGGTGCCAGGTCAATTCCGGGCCGGCGAATCAACCACAGCGAACCGATGCGGAGTTGTTCGGAATGATCTTCGAGCACGCTTTCGCCTACCAGGAGGTGCTGAGAACTGTACAAACGATCAATGCCGGCACCCAGTCGTCCCAAGCTCCTGAGGTGCAGTTACGCCAAGCGCAAGAGGATGAGTACTACGCAGAAATGCGTGAGGAAGCCTTCGCAGACTTACCGCTGTACCACAGCTCTAGGGAGGACGCTCAAGCACATGCAAAACGGAAAAACTTAAAGGTCTATCGAAGCGGAAGCGGATCATATTTCACCGCGCCAGAGGGTTATGTCGAGCCCGACCATTCTTCATTCCTGGACCTAGAAGATGGCATTGTTTTTTGACGTGAAGGCATACGGGTCTAACGTAGACCTAGGCTCCTAACTCGGGGGACATTACCAGTGCTGGATTTTTGCCGATTGGTGTTGGGTCAGTGTGGCATCGGCCACTGGGTCAACCCGGCGTCAGCGCCAACACACATCAGCTCATATAGGCTTTTATACGCACAACACGGATGGAGATTTTCATGTATCTCGCTGAGCTGACTATTAAGAATTTCCGCAAGCTACGTGACGCCAAGCTGAAATTTCAGCCTGGGTTGAATGTGCTGGTAGGTCCAAACAATGTTGGCAAAAGCGCTGTAGTGGATGCGCTTCGGACCCTTCTCGCAGGTCATGACGAACCGTATCCCCGCCTTGATATCGCCGACCGGCACCGTCCGCTTGAAGGCGAGCCGGCTGGCGACATTTCCTTCCATTTTGTCTTTCGTGATTTAAGCCACGATGATGAAGCAGACTTTATCGCTGCGCTCAAGCCTGCAGCTGATAAAACCATGGAAGCCCATATCCATGTCCGCTATACCGATGCAGATCAGACAGGACGCTTCAGGGTAAAACGTTGGTGTGGCGATCATCAGGACGTGGCCCTTACCTCAGACATGATGGAAAACCTCAGGGGCGTTTATCTCCAACCCCTGCGGGATGCCGCTCAGGGACTTCGACCCAGCCGCAACAGCCAGCTGGCACGCCTGCTTCACATGCTCACGGATGAACCAGGCCGTGACGCGATTAACCAAGCATTGAAGGAACTGGACGAAAAGCTCCAACAGACCGAAGCGATCCAGCACACCCATACCGCGATTTCGTCCCGACACGGCCTGATGATGGGCGATCAATTGGCACAGACACTCTCTGTTGGGCTTAGCGCGACGGACTTTCAGCGGTTATCTGCTCGGCTTTCCCTCACGGCTCAAGCAATGGAAATTGAGCAGAATGGCCTGGGTTTCAACAACCTGATTTTCATGGCGGTAGTGCTAAGCGAGCTGGCCAAGAATCCGGACGCCGCGTATCGCAGTTTGATTGTTGAAGAGCCGGAAGCCCATTTGCATCCTCAGTTGCAGCGCGTGTTGTTGCGCTACCTCGCAGGCGTGCCAACGAGCGAAGGTGAAAAGGCGGTGCAGCTGTTCGTCACCAGCCACTCCCCCAATTTTGCCAGCAACTCTAAGCTCGAATCCCTGGTGTGTTTGGTTGAGAACGATGCCGGCGTAGAGACCTTCTTCCCGCGCGACATCAAGTTCGGTAAGGGCAAACGCGAAAAGCTGGAGCGCTATCTGGACGTGACCCGAGCCGAACTTTTTTTTGCTCGCCGGGTAATATTCGTGGAAGGCGCCGCCGAGCTTATGCTCGTCGATGCTCTGGCCACGCTCATGGGGCTGGACCTGCGAGAGTACGGGGTCAGCCTGATCAGTGTCGAAGGACTCAATTTCGATTCTTTCCTACCCTTGTTCGGTGAAAACGGACTTCGGATCCCGGTTGCCGTCGTAACAGACGCCGATCCTTTCGAGGAGGAAGAGGCCAACGAGCTTGCGGAAGGTGCGCTGGATGCAGGTGACATCGAAGACATTCTTGCCGAGGCTGCGTATCTCGAAGAAACGGGTGCCCCTGTCGCCGATGGTCCTTACGCGGATGATCCGTTAGCTGAGCGTGCCAAGAAAAAGAAGAAGCTAAAACGGAAAGAAGTCTACCCGTCGCTGGGAGACGAAGTGAGGCTATCGAGCAACACCGTCAAGATGAAGAAATCGGAAGACGCTTTCGTCAAGGTGTTCCACGGTTTGAAAACGCTGGAATACGACCTTGCATTGCTTGAGGCGAACCGCGACTCGATGCTCAAGGCCTTGGCTGACCCTCATCCGATCATTTCGGCAGCGCTACGCACGATCGTCGATGCTCAGCCAGACAACACCGCGAAGGCAAAGGCGCTGTTTTGTGGCATGTTCGAGCGTAAAGCGAGTAGCGGTAATCTGCAAAAGGGGCGGTTTGCCCAGGCTTTGGCTGAACAGATTGCTAGCACGCCAAAGTGCGAAGTACCTGACTATCTCCGCAAAGCGATTGAGCATGTCTGCCAGGGAGCGATCAAACCATGAAGCTCTCCGATGAGCAGAAGGACATAATCAACGCGCCTCTAGGACCTATCGCAGTCACGGCCTGCGCAGGTAGCGGCAAGACGGCAACAGCGATCAGGCGTCTGATTGCCGTCCGGCAAAAAATGGAAAATAGTCGGGGTCGGGTTGTCCTTTTGTCTTTCTCTAATGTTGCGGTCAATACCTTCAACAAAGGCTATGCCCAGCTCGCTTCAGATCTTCCAGACGACGCTAACCGCAAGCGCGTAGAGGTGGACACGCTCGACGGTTTCTTCACCCAGCATGTGTTGCGTCCCCACGCTTACCGGACAATGTCCTCAGACCAAGCCGCGTACCTCGTGTCCGGTACAGAGCCGTTCCTGGCCAACTTTAGGTACTGGCCTGAGGAAGGACGTCCGACCCCCATCAAAGACGTCAAAGTGGGCCTGGAGCATGGGAACTTCTACTTCTTCACCGGTACTCACGATGATTTGGTGAAACTCGATACTGTCAGAGCATCAGATACGATCAAACGCCTGGGTCGCATTGGAGCCTACACGCACGAGCTTGGTCGGTATTGGGTGTACCGAACGTTGGTGGGTCAACCTGCAGTCTTGCGCGCGCTTGCCGCCCGCTATCCGCAGCTTTTGGTCGATGAGTCCCAGGACCTGGGCACCTTGCATCAGGCTATCTTGGAATTGCTCATTAAGGCTGGAGTCCATGTCTCGCTCATTGGTGACGTGAACCAGGGCATTTACGGCTTCGCAGGAGCTGACGGTTCGTTTCTGAGCACTTATTACAACCGTGCTGGCGTGAAGGATTTCAAGCTCACGCGCAATTACCGCTCACTGCCTCCAATCATCAGCATCGCCAATTCGCTCTGTGGCCGCGAGGATGAACCCGATCGGGAGCCTGAAAACGGAGGGGCATATTTCGTCGGGTACAAGGACTCCGAGCTTCCTAAGCTTTTTGAATCGTTCAAAGCGCAAATTGATGACTTGGGCATGCAATATCAAGATGCGGTGATCCTCAGCCGGGGGACTGACCGGGCGGCAGTGCTATCCGGCAAAGCTGCTCCCCCAGGTCAAGGTACGGTCGCTCTTTTCACCAAAGCAGCATTGGTCCGAGACCAGCAAGGCCGCTATCAAGATTGCTTCAAGCTTGTGTGCCGAGCGGTGGAGGGCTTGATGGATAAGCCACCGCATGGCCTCAGCACTCACCTTCAGGGTGTCCCGCAGGATGCATGGATGTTTGGGCTTAGACGACTGCTGTGGGGTTTCATCCGCGACGCTGAGGCCGGGCTACCTTCATCTACGCTTTTGGCTAAAACCGAGTGGCATCCCCAATTACTGACCAATCTCAAAAAGCTTCTCTCGACCACCGAAGGGCAATTTGGGTTGAAGGCTGCAGACAAGCTGGGCAACAAGCTGGCTAAAACCGGGTTGTTGGATCTTCCCCTAACTGGTGCGGTAGAGGAGAAAGATCGGGGCCCCGGGATTAGAGTGGAAACCATCCACCAGGTGAAGGGCGAGTCTATCGGTGCGGTTCTGTACGTAACCAAAAAGCCGAACGTTGACGCCTTGCTTGCCGGCACCCTTACCGAGGAAGGTCGCATCGGCTATGTCGCCGTGACCAGGGCGCGGAACCTGTTCTGGCTGGCCGTGCCACATACTTGCTTGAAAGCACTTCGCCCGAATCTGATTGCCGCTGGTTTTGAAGAGTTTCCTGCCCGCAAGTAGCCAGGATCAAGCGGCATTGCTCAGATGGGCATCAAGGCACGCTTGCAGGTTCAGGGAATGTATGGAAAGGGCTGAAAAGTGAAAGGCATGTAAATGGCCTCTGGTTTGCTGGGCATACCTTGAGTTTAGCTTTTTCACCAACGTATCTAGTTTTTGATAACCTACGGAAACGAGGTCTATGCAGCAGCGGACATAGATGGGCCAGTCGGTGCATTCTGGCGACGGAGAAATGCTGTGGGTTTTGCCGGCGACCGACTCCGTGGGAAGTAACCAGAGATCTTTGTGGTCAAGGCTGCTCGCTGCATCTGACAACCGACTCGCGGCGCCCCCTTTTTCTCGACCAGTCTCGCTCGGCCATTCAGCTCTGAGGGCCTACTGACGATAATTTTCGCAGCCGCCTCACGCAGGGTATTGACACGAAACCACAGATGCCTATTCTAGTCAGGTCGCGTAGGCCACAAGACACGGGATCTGAGCCGCACCCGCCCCCATGATGCACTGGCCAGACAATTAGTGAATAAAGCACCGCCCCCATGCGGCAGGGCTTGTGTTAACTATTGTCTAAAATCAGAGTGCAATCATGACCCAATCATCCTCCCCTCGTATCCCTCGCTGGCTTCGTGAACAACCTGAGCAGCATAAGCAAAATCGCGCCTTCAATTCGGACTATCTGATTCTGCCTGACGGTAATTCGGTCGGGGATCTCCGGCGTGCGGGCACGGACGTAGACTCCTACTGTCTAGAACGCTTCGACATCTCTCTGGATCACCTCATAGAGAAAGCTCGACAGCGCTTCGAATTCGTGACCGATGCGGCAGTCTATTTGCTTGGTGGCATCATGGCAGCCATCAAGCTCGGCGAACCTGGGATCCTTCACAAAGATCGCCTGCAGATGGTAGAGCGCGACCTGCTCGCCTGCGCCCAACAGGATTACGCCGACGCCAAAATGCAACTGGGACTGCTCTATTGCTCAGCGGGTAAGTACTTCGGGCATACCGAAGAAGAGGGCCTGACCTGGATGCTAAGAGCCTTCAATAGCAATCACTCCGATGCGCCGTCCGAGCTGGGTAACTACTACCTGCGTAAAGAGCGCTGGGACAAAGCGGCGTCCTTCCTGCGCAAAGGCGACAAGCGAAAATGCGCGATGTCAGCATTCAGGCTGGCTAAGATGTACCATCAAGGTGCCGGGCCTATCGAGCAAAGCACCCAGAAGGCCTTCAAGCTCTACGGGCAAGCCTCCATGCGCGGATACCCAGAAGCGACAGTCGAGATGGTCGAGCTGTTCTTGACCGATCCTCAGGCTTTTCCACTCCCTGCCAAACCTGAGGAGCTGCTCCACGAGGCAATCAAGGACGGTCTTCCTATGGCCATGTTCTGGCTTGCGGACATGTTCGAGAACGGCCAGCACGTTCAGCAGGATCTCAACGAGGCTGTGAGGCTGTACAAGCAGGCCGCCGACCTGGGACTAGCGGCAGCCGAACTCAAGATGGGCAACATCCACGACGAGAGCCACCACGACGCATTTACCACGTACAAGGATGTTGAAAAAGCAGCCCACTGGTACGAGCGGGCTGCAAAAAATCCAGAAAACGATGAGGTACGTAAGCGTGCCTTCCTCGCGCTGGGCCATATCGGAATGAGGACAGAGCGGTACGAGCAGGCCCGTGGCTGTTTTCTGAACGCTGTGCATTTTGGGTCAGTGACAGGCCACCGTCTCGCTGCACGGGCAGCTCATCTTCACAACGCTCAGCAATGCAGCAAGGGGGACAAATAACATGACCAGACTTATCACGTGCCCCCACTGCGTAGACGGCCACACTAGCTGCCCTGTTTGCCAAGGAGGCCGGGCAATGGTCACCTGCCCAGACTGTGGCGGTGACGGCTGCTGGTACGATCCGGATGCCGAAAAACTGCGTGAATGCAACAGCTGCGAGGGAGAAGGCGCGGTTGACGCAGACGCCTGTGGCCACTGCGGCGGTCAAGGCTCAGTTCTCTGCATGCCTTGCCATGGAACGGGCTCGCTATCCGAGAGCGACTGCCAGACCTGCGGCGGACCAGAGGAAGTTACCTGCCGGCTGTGTCATGGTTCCGGAGAAGGGGGCGATGAAGACGATAGCCTCTGTGGACGATGTGACGGCTCAGGGCTTGAGAGCTGCCCTGCCTGTACGTAAGGACGTCTGAGTAGGATGAAGCCGGTGGGAGCAAACTCACCGGCTTTTTTACATCCGCTTTCTTGCAAGCCTTAAAGGAGCTTCAGCATCTTCTCAAGGGGGAGATCGTGTGGGAGGGCCTGATCGAGTCGGTTGCTATTCTGCTTCTAGGGAGGCCTTCAAGACTGGAGGATGTACAAAATGCTTTTATCATCGGCCTTCTCAGTGGTGATCGTCAGACTCCCGCCTTCGTAGCCGTTTTCCTGCAGGAATTCGGTGCGTTCATGCGTCCAACGCTCGACAACTTTTGAGCCGATGCCTGTTCCACAAGCATCGGTCAAGGCCACCCAGTGCGCTGGTCAAATCCGATGCAAACGACTGGTCAAGCCGAATGCAAATGGGTGGTCAAGTCCATGCAATTACGCACTGATGTTCTTCACTGCTGAATACGTAATCCGGTCGCCTCGTGTTTGCGCTTCAGCTCTACATCAATATCCGCAACGAACCTCTCGGGCGTCGTTGCAAGAGTTTCCCCCGTCAAACGGTGCACAGCGATCACGGTCTCCGCCCGAACGGCTTGATTGCTGGTGAGCTGAACGGCACGTACCAAATTGGATGGATCGACAAAATCGCTCATCATTTTGGACAAAGCTCCGAGCTCTCGCTCCAAGCTCGTGATAGTAGCCACATTATTGAGAGTGGCCTCTGCATGATCGATTTCAGCGTTCGTCAACTGGTCTTTGGTCGGGATGAGCTCGAGCTGTTTACGGTAATCCGATATCTGGCCGGCGTACATTTGATGGTCCCACTCAAGCCACGCTCCCAAACCGCTGAGCTTGCCGTAGGAGCTCGGGTACCAATTTCTTTCAACAACCTTCCGGCCATTCTCGGTGCCTGTCTTGGTTATCTGATATTCCCAGATCACCTCCAGCCTATTAGCCTTCCAGCGTTCGATTAGTTTTTGCCAAATCTGCCGGGGGAGCGCGTTGTAGAGCTCTGCGATTCGAGCTTGCACATCCCGGTGCTGCATGTGAAGGGCTTTGCCCTGCTCTACGTAGGATTGCCGCTTCTTGAGAAGGGATTCCACTCTCCGACGGCGGATTGATTGCCGCCGGTTCGCATCAAGCTGCGTGAAGCCTGCTTTGAGCGATTCATCATCTAGGCTGAGGTACTTGTGGGCACAGCAATTGCCGATCAGAACCACTGAACCATCAGTACAACTGACGACGTAACCTTTCTGGTGAGGCTGACCACATTGCTTACCAAGCTTTTCATACTGGCAGCTTGCTTCACGTTGATAGAGCTTATATGGCCACTCCCCGTGCCCGAAATTTTCTTTCTTAAGCAGCAGATCGAGGGCAATGTCAAAGTGACCTTGGATGTCCGCTAAGGTCTTGAAGTCCATGAAGTCGGTTGTTGGCATCAATTGCTCCAATCTGTTTGAGACGAGAGAAGATGGAACGCGTCATGAGTCTGTATGTATAAACAGTATAGTTCGCTCAGGCTTTGGGTGGAAGGCTTTGTGCCATCGCTTGATACTAGAGCTCGGGTGTTGAAGGGAACTGCGTCTGACCACCCACAGTGCAAGGACGGTCAGCCGTCAGTCCGAGGATCGCCCTTACCCCGATTGGCACTCTTGATCGGGCGGGACGCCGCGTCGTTTATGGCTGCGACAGTTTTAATTCTCTAGAGCACTCGCCTTGACCGGCTTTTTGGGAGGTTGCGACAGTTTTGCGATATTTCGCAAACGAGCTGGACGCCGCGAAAAACGAGGGCCTTCTGCGACAGTTTTAATTCTCAAAAATCAAGGGGCTGTTTCGACAGCCCCTTTTTACGTCCCGTGAATGATCGTTCCCCCGCTCCGCGTGGGAATGCATCCCGTGACGCTCCGCGTCACCATTGCCTGACGATCTTGAAAGCACACAGAACCAAGGTGGGAGGGGGCTTGCCCCCGATGCAGTGGTTCAGCCAATTCATAGGTGACTGATACTCCGCCATCGGGGGCAAGCCCCCTCCCACAGTTTGATCTCCATTGGTTTTGAGAAAGGGGATGGCTCAGGTCCACCAGTAGCGTACGAGGTGGAAGAAAATCGGCGCGGCAAAGCATACCGAGTCCAGCCTATCCAGCATGCCGCCGTGCCCTTCGATCATGTGTCCCCAGTCCTTCACCCCGCGATCGCGCTTGATCGCCGACATCACAATCCCGCCGGCAAAGCCCAGCAGGTTGATCAGCAGCGCGATCAGGAATGACTGCCAGGGATTGAACGGTGTGGCCCACCACAGCGCCGCGCCAATCAGGGATGACAGCAGGATCCCGCCGACAAAACCTTCCACGGTTTTCGACGGCGAGAGGTTGGGCGCGATCTTGTGTTTGCCGAACAGCTTGCCGCACACGTACTGCAGCACGTCGGACAGTTGCACCACGATCACCAGGTAGGCAATCAGCAGCAGGTTGCGGCCTTCATAGCCGGGGATGTCCAGCGTCAGCAGCGCCGGGACGAACGACACGCAGAACACTGCGATCATCAGGCCCCATTGCACCTTCGATGCGCGCTCCAGGAAGTGGGTACTGTCGCCGCCCAGGGAGGCGAGGATCGGCAGCAGCAGGAACACGTAGACCGGGATGAAGATCGAGAACAGTCCGTACCAATCGGCGTAGATCAGCACGTACTGCAGCGGCAGGGCCAGGTAGAACGCCGCTACCAGGGCCGGGTAGTCGCTGCGCCGGGTCGGCGTGAGGGTAAGGAATTCGCGCAGGGCGTAGAACGACACCGCGTAGAACAGCAGGATCACCGCGCCGGTGCCGAGCCAGAAGGCAATACCGATGACGACCACCATCACCCACCAGGCGTTGATGCGCGCGTTGAGGTTGTCGATCACCGCATTGGGATTGCCACGGGTGCGCAGCTTGAGGATCAGGCCGATCAGTGAGGCGGTGACCAGGATCGCGCCGATCCCGCCGAATAACATCAGGGTTTGGCTATCCATCTCAGGAGTGCTCCGGGGCGAGGGCGAGCAGGGCGTCGCGGGTGCGGGCAAGGAACGCGGTTTTGTCTTCGCCTTCTTCCAATTGCAGAGGCGCGCCGAAGCTGGTTGTGCATAACAGCGGCAATGGCAGGACACGCCCCTTGGGCATCACGCGGTTGAGGTTGGCTATCCACACCGGGATCAATTCGGCCTGTGGGTAACTGTTTGCCAAGTGATACAAGCCGCTTTTGAACGGCAGCAGGCCGTCTTCCAGATTGCGCGTACCTTCAGGAAAGATGATCAGCGAGTCGCCACCTTCCAGCGCAGCGAGCATTGGTTGCAGCGGGTTATCCACAGGGTCCTTGCGCTCGCGATCAATCAGTACGCCGTTGAACACGCGGTTGATGATGTAGCGGCGCAGCGCGCTTTTATTCCAGTAGTCGCTGCCAGCCACAGGGCGGGTGAATTTGCGCAGGTTCTGCGGCAGCGACGCCCATACCAGTACGAAGTCGCCGTGGCTGCTGTGATTGGCGAAATAAATGCGTTGTACCGGCACTGGCGCGCAACCCAGCCACAGGCTGCGAGCGCCCGTGACGGTGCGGGCCATGGAGGTAATCAGTGTGGCGACCACGGGTTCGAACATGGGAACTCCTTATCCGGCGAAAGGTAGCCAAGGGCTGGCAAGTATTACGCCCAGGGTCAACAGCACTTGCGCGCCAAGCAGCCAGGCCTGTTTGCGCAGCAATTTGAGTGCACCACGACGGCGTTCGGTCCAGGGCCTGCCGGCGCGCTCGGCCGATTGCAGGCCAAGGGTTTGCAGGGCTTGGTCAAGGTCGGCGGTGCGCTGGGTGTCGCGGGCCAGCAGGGCGAACAAATCGGCGTCGAACGCGACGCGCAGCGCCCAGTATTTCTGTAGAAGCCCCAGGATGATCATCCACAAGGCCAGCACCAGGCAGATCGTCGAAACGCTCGCCATCAGCAACTGGGCCAGGCCGAACAGCACACCGACCACTGTCAGGCCTGTGGATAACTGGTCCAGCGAACGGCCACGCCGCAGCAGGCTGGCAACTACGTGCAGTTCCATGTCAGCGGGCATGGGACAACCCCTCCAAAGCCAAGCGATGTGCAGGATGCAGGACCACACGGGTTCGTGCTGTACGAATAATAGCCAGCGCCTGATCGATCGTCGCCGCGCGCCCGCTGTGCAACAGCCAGGCAGCGATGGCCGTCGCGCTGCGCGAGTAGCCCAGGGCGCAGCACACCAGCAGCGGCCCGTCCAAGCGCAAGCGTTCGATGGCCTGGGCGGCTTGCAGGCATTCGGCGGAGGTTGGCGCAATCAAGTCCAGAACCGGGATGCATTGATAACGGCGTCCCTGTGGATCAATCGGCAGTTCGGCGCAGAGATCGACGATGGCCTTGAATGGCTGTTGCTCGCCGGCGGCTGGAATCCGCCCCAGCCAGACGTTATCCACAATCGGTTCAGGCTGTGGATGACCACGTGTCCACAGCCGCGAATTGATCCAGGCGGCCGCCAGGTAAGGCGCATACAGCCAACGCGCGGCTGAGGTAAGCTGGCCATCGCTGCGTTTCTGAAAGCCCTCGGCACCCAGCAGCCAGTAGTTGGTCGCAACCAAACCCAGCGATACTGCCGGCCACAGCAGCCATAACCCCCAACCGCCCAAGGCCAGCGCGAGCAGCATCAGCGCCAGCGCGCCAAGGGCGTAGCGCGCACCCAGCCAACCGCGTTTAGGGTCGCGTGTCAGTCGGGCATTGCGCAGAGGGTTGGGATGTTCCAGCGGCCATAGCCACACGCATAACCAGCCGGCGAGGGCGCCTGTGGGTAAGTCGATAAAGTGATGTTGATAAGTGGTCAGTACGGAAATACCGATCAGTGCAAACCAGCCGTGCACTGCCCAGCGCCAGAAACCCTGGGTATGCCGCTGGTACACCACCCACAGGATCACCAGCAGCGCGATATGCAGTGAGGGCGCCTGGTTGAAGGGTTTGTCGAAGCCCGCCAGCACCGCAAACAACCAGCCGAACACGCCATCCAGTTCCGGTCGTTCGAAGGTGAAGCGCAGCGGCCAGATCAGGAAGCAACTGACGGCAATCACCTGTGCCGTCAGCAGGCGCAGGGCATGTTGCCTGAGTTCGTGGCGGGTGCTCGGCAGCAACAGGGAGAAACCGTAGAGCAGGTCGATGGACCAATAAGGCACGATAGTCCAGGCCCAGAACGGCATGTGGGTTTCCCAGCCGAACACCAGCGTACCCACATCGCTGCGTTGGGTGGTGACCCAGGTGGCGAGGCCGTAGGTGCTGAAAAACAGCGGTGCCAACAGCAGCAGCCAGAGAAGCGCTGGTTTGAACAAGCCGGGTTCGCGCATGCTCAGATCTTCTGCGCCAGGGACACGGTGAAAATGCCCCATTCATCCACACGCTGAGTGATCTTGCGAAAGCCCGCAGCCTCCACCAGTTGATCCATTTCCGCCTGGCTGCGCCGACGCATCACCCAGGCCTGGCCCTGGCGGTGGCTGGTCAAGGCGCGGGCGATCAGTTCCAACTGCGGGTGCCACGGTTGGCCGGTGTAGACCAGATACCCGCCGGGCTCCACCGCTTCGGCGAGGCCCGCCAACGAACCGCCGACCATCGCGTTATCGGCAAACAACTCATATAACCCGGACACCACCGCCAACGTCGGCTTGGGCGCCAGCGCCGCCAGGCTCGCCCGGTCAAACGCATCGCCTTTGATGAACTGGGCAATGTCTCCCAGGCCTTTTTCACGGATCAACGCACTGCCGTCGCGCACGTTGATGTCGCTGTAGTCGCGCAGCAGGATCGATTCCGGCAGCGGCGCTACACCCTGCAACGCTTCCAGGATGTAACGCCCGTGGCCGGCGGCGATATCGACGATGCGCACGTCGCGCTTGTCCGCGCGCAACCGGGCCATGGCCAGGCGCAACAGTTCTTCGACATTCAGCTTGCGTTGACGAATACCGCGCCAGCCGATGGAGTTCAGGTAGTTGGTGTCGATCATCCGCCCCAGCGCGCCTTTGCCGGTGGGCGTGTTGCGGTACACGTAATCCAGGGTACTGCCGGAATCGAAGCCGGTGTCGAAGCCTAGTTTCACCCCGTCGGACAGGTTCTTGCCCAGGCCCATGCTGGCGCGCGTCATGCGCCAGTAAAGATCGCGCAGGGAATTGCGCGGCAGCGGTGCGGCGAGGGCTTCGGATTCGGCGCAGGTGGCGCCCAGTTTGTCGGCGTCCAGCAGGTTGGCGCGGTCCAGCGGTTGCGTGAAGTTTTGCAGGATAAAGCGCCTGGCGCTGTTAACGGCCGTGGCGCGGTCACGTTCACCGAGGGTGTCGTGGAAGAAACCGGGCAGCACATGCAGCTCTTTTTTAAGGCTGCCCAGACG
The DNA here is from genome assembly GCF_019891515.1 of Pseudomonas sp. Wu6. Classification (NCBI taxonomy): domain Bacteria; kingdom Pseudomonadati; phylum Pseudomonadota; class Gammaproteobacteria; order Pseudomonadales; family Pseudomonadaceae; genus Pseudomonas; species Pseudomonas sp. Wu6. The sequence continues at coordinate 14,603 of NZ_JAFLXH010000011.1, forward strand.
CTCGAAAAACTGCTGCTGGGGTTTGCGGTGCACCACAAAGTCGGAGCCGGAGATCAGCAATTGGGTCGGCACTTGAATGGCCTGGGCATCGGCTACAACCCGGTCGGCCGCTTCGTACAGGCCCAGCAGCACGTTCACCGAAATGGCCTTGGTGATCAGTGGATCGCTGTCGTAGGACGCCACGCGCTGCGGGTCATGGCTGAGGAACTTGGCCTTGACGTAGCTGTTGACGAAAAAGTTGCCGCGAAACTTGCGCATCAGTGCCAGGCCCGGGCGGGCGAAAGGCACGTACAGCTTGACCTTGAAGGCAGGGGAGGCGAGTACCAGGGCGCGGATCCTGGGTGCGTAGTCATGCACCCAGGTGGCCGCGATCACCGCGCCGACGCTTTGGGCGACAACGGCGAGGTTTTCCTCGTCGATACCGTAGGCGGCGCCTATGTGGTCGCAGAAGGTTTGTACGTCGCGGGCGCTGGTGGCAAAGCTGGGGCTGTCACCGCGCTCGCCGGGGGATTGGCCGTGGCCACGGGCGTCCCAGGCGAAGAAGTCAAAGTCGGGCAGGCCCAGTTCGTCCACCAGGTGCGCGATTCGACCTGAGTGCTCATGACCGCGATGGAACAACACAATGGCCTTGCGCGGCCCGGCGTCTGCCGTAGCCGGCCAGTGCCGGTAAAAAAGCTCGACGCCATCATGGGTGCTGAAGGTGTGCTGTTGCTGTTCGCGCATCGCAAAAATCCTTATGCAATCGGTGAGGTTGCTGATTGTTCCTTGAGGCCGTGGCGCACCCGGTTGACAAGGGTGTAGGCCAGCAGGGCGGCGACCAGCCACATCACCGTCTCGACCCAGCCGGCGCCGAGCCAGCCCAGCGCCACGCCAGTGGCCAGCACGCCGAGTACGAACGCCCGGTCACTCTTGCCCATCGGCCCGTCATAGCGGCGCGATGCGCCCACCATCGGCCCCAATACGCCGGCGTATTCGCTGAACACCGCGAGCAACGTCACCAGCAGCACGGGCGCCAGGCTCACGCCGGGGATCAGCGCAAACGGCAGAATCAATGCGCTGTCGGCGATCACATCGCACAGTTCATTGAGGTAGGCGCCCAGACGTGACTGCTGGCCGAATTCCCGCGCGAGCATGCCGTCGATGGCGTTGAGGGCCATGCGCACGATCATCCACAGCGGGATCAGCGCAAACAGCCAGAGGTGCTGGGCGAAGCCGGCGATCAGCAGGCCCACCAGCACGGAAATGACGCCGGCCAGCACGGTAATCTGGTTGGCGGTGGTGCCGTTGTCATAGAGGCGTTGCACGAGGGGGCGCAGCAGGTTTTGAAAACGCGGCTTGAGCTGATAGATGGAGATCATGAGGGGTGATGCTTCCTTGTCCGTGGACCCGCGAAAAGCTGTTCTGGAGTGTGCCGATTAATTGCAGCGTGCACCAGTGATGTCGCGTGTTTATGGGGGTTTAGTCACGGTCTCGAGAAAGCGCAGATTCAAATGTGGGAGGGGGCTTGCCCCCGATAGCGGTGTGTCAGCCAACACCTGTTTTAACAGACCCATGGCCATCGGGGGCAAGCCCCCTCCCACAAGGATCGTCGACGTGGCCAAAAGCGAACAAAAATTTCACGCCCCGTGTTATATCGTAACGAATTATGTACAAGCGGGCGTTGAGTGGATGCAAGTGGATCTAGAAGCTGACGGCGCTTCGGTTGAAGGCCTGCCGCGCTTTCAGCAAGGGGTGTTCCATGCCCGTCGATTGAGGCAAGCCGGCATCAGCCTGACGGCCGTGGCCGTCACCGGGTGGGTATTGGCGCTGTTTGTCGCGCTGTTTGCACCGGTATCGATCTGGCCGGTGGTGCTGATCAATTGCTCATCGGCGCTGTTGGTGCTGGTCGCCGGGCTGCAGTCGGCGTGGTGGGTCGCCGATTGGCGTGCCCAGGCGCTGGAGGAGCCGGCGGTTGATGCGCCGGTTACAGAAACCGGCCGCTACGCTCGCCTGGTTGAGCGCGTCAGCGATCAGATTGGCGCGCCGGTGTTGTGGTTGTGCGGTTGGTCATTGTTGGCGCTGATCAGCATCATCGAATTCTGGAACCTGACGCTACCCGCCGCAGCCGTCGGTCAGTCCGCCAGTATCGGCGCGGCGCTGGGGTTGGCGCTGGCGTTCGGTTTGTTGGTGTTCGAGCGGCGCCTGGCCCAGCAAACACCTGCGCAATGGCCTGAAGCCTCAGCCCTGGCGCAGCTGTGCCGCGTGGCGATCGGTTGCCTGTTGGTCAGCTCGATTTGCCTGCTGTTCGCCGGTGCCGAGTCGGTGTGGCCGTTGCGCCTGGCAGTGCTGATCGGCCTGCTGCCCGCGCTGGTGGCGCTGGAGTTCCTGCTGCGCGGCGTGCTGTCGCTGTTCAGCCCGCGCCAGCCGCGCCTCGAACCGCGCCTGATCGCGCAGAGCTTTGTCGCCGGCCTGCTGCGCTGGCCACCGCAACCCTTGCTGGCGTTGCAGCATGAATTGCATAACCGCTTCGGCATCGACCTGCGCCAGATTTGGGCGTTTACCTACATGCGCCGCGCCTTCCTGCCGGTGCTGCTGGTGGTGCTCGCGGTAGGCTGGGCGCTGACGGGCTTGCATGAAGTGCCTTTGCAGGGCCGTGGAATCTATGAGCGTTTCGGCAAACCGGTAGAGGTGTTCGGCCCGGGCCTGCACGCTGGGTTGCCCTGGCCGCTGGGCCGCGTGTTGAACGTAGAGAACGGCGTGGTGCATGAGCTGGCGACCAGCGTCAGCGAAACGGCCGCACCCGAGTTGGCCAGCGCCGAAGGTCCGGCGCCGCTGATCGCCAACCGCCTGTGGGACGCCAGCCATGTGAATGATAAATCCCAGGTCATCGCCAGCAGCAGCGGCGACAAGCAGAGCTTCCAGATCGTCAATATGGACGTGCGGTTCGTCTATCGCATCGGCCTGACGGACCAGGCGGCGCTGGCCGCCACCTACCACAGCGCCGATGTCCCGACCCTGATTCGCAGCACCGCCAGCCGGATCCTGGTGCATGAGTTCGCCTCGCGCACCCTTGATGAATTACTCGGCGAACAACGCACCAGCCTGGCCGACGAGATCGGTCGCAGCGTGCAAGCGGACCTGAACGCACTCGACAGTGGCGTGGAAATTCTCGCCACCGTCGTTGAAGCGATCCACCCACCGGCCGGCGCCGCCAACGCCTACCACGGCGTGCAAGCCGCGCAGATCGGCGCGCAGGCATTGATCGCGCGCGAGCGCGGCGCGGCCAGCGAGCAGACCAACCAGGCGTTGCTGCAGGCCAGCACGGCCCGCGACCAGGCCCAGGCCAACGCCCGCGAAGTGAATGCCGGTGCCCAGGCGGCGAACCTGCGCTTTGTTGCCGAACAAAAGGCCTATGCCGCGGCGGGCCGAGCCTTCGTGCTGGAGCAGTACCTGAGCCAGCTCAGCCAGGGCCTGGCCCACGCCAAACTGCTTATTCTGGATCATCGCCTGGGCGCCGACAGCGCGCCGACGATCGATCTGCGTTCTTTTACCTTGCCGGCCGATCCCTCGGTGCCGCGTAAAGCCGTTCAATAAGGAGTCTGTCTGTTGAGCGCTCATTCCCACGATCACGGTCATCACCACGGCCATCACCACCATCACCATCACGGCGATGAGCAGGCGGCCGGACCTTTTCCCTGGCGACGCATGGCCTGGGCGGCAGTGCTTGTGCTGTTCGCCATCGCGGCGGCGAGCCTGGTGCAGGTGCGTTCCGGCGAGGCCACGGTGATTACCCGGTTCGGCAACCCGGTGCGGGTGCTGCTGCAGCCGGGCCTGGGCTGGCGCTGGCCGGCGCCGTTTGAAGCGGCGATTCCGGTGGACCTGCGCCTGCGTACCACCTCCAGCGGGTTGCAGGATGTGGGCACTCGCGATGGCTTGCGCATCATCGTGCAGGCCTACGTGGCGTGGCAGGTGCAGGGCGATACCGACAATGTGCAGCGCTTCATGCGTGCGGTGCAGAACCAGCCGGACGAAGCGGCGCGGCAGATCCGTACCTTCGTCGGCTCGGCGCTGGAGACCACGGCAGCCAGTTTTGACCTGTCCAGCCTGATCAACACCGACGCCAGCCAGGTACGCATCGCCGAGTTCGAAGCCCAACTGCGCCGGCAGATCGATCAGCAATTGCTCGCCACCTATGGCGTCCGCGTGGCCCAGGTCGGCATCGAGCGGCTGACCTTGCCGTCGGTGACGCTCACCGCCACGGTCGACCGCATGCGCGCCGAACGTGAAACCATCGCCACCGAGCGCACTGCCGTGGGCAAGCGCGAGGCGGCGCAGATCCGCTCGGCGGCCGAGCGTGATGCGCGGATCGTGCAAGCCGAGGCCACGGTCAAGGCCGCTGATATCGAAGCGCAATCGCGGGTCGAGGCGGCGCAGATCTACGGAAGTGCCTACGCGGGCAACCCGCAGCTGTACAACCTGCTGCGCTCGCTGGATACCCTGGGTACGGTGGTGACGCCAAGCACCAGGATCATTCTGCGTACCGATGCCGCGCCGTTCCGCGCGTTGGTGGATGGCCCGAAGGATGTTCAGCCATGAGTGAGCGTGACAGCCCGGACAGCCCCTGGATCCAGGCCGGGCGCCTGACGTTCCTGGCGCTGTACGCAGTCACCGTATTGGCGGCGTTGGCCTGGGCGTTTTCCAATGTGCGCCAGATCGACCCGCAGAACCGCGCCATGGTGCTGCACTTCGGCGCCCTCGACCGCATTCAGAACGCCGGGTTGCTGCTGGCATGGCCGCAACCGTTCGAGCAGGTGGTGTTGCTGCCGGCGGCGGACCGGGTGATCGAGCGTCGGGTGGAGAACCTGTTGCGTTCGGATGCGGCGGTGCAGGCGGACCGCGTGGCCAGTTTCGCCACGCCCTTGAGCGATACGCTGGCCGGCTCCGGCTATCTGCTGACCGGTGATGCCGGGATCGTGCAACTGGATGTGCGAGCCTTCTACAAGGTCACCGAACCCTATGCCTTTGTATTGCAGGGCGAGCATGTGCTGCCCGCGCTGGACCGCCTGGTGACGCGCAGCGCGGTTGCCCTGGCGGCGGCGCGGGACCTGGACACTATCTTAGTGGCGCGCCCTGAATTGATCGGCACTGACAACGGCGCCGCCGAGCGCCGCGAACGGCTGCGCGGTGATTTGGTGCAAGGCATCAATCAGCGTCTGGCACAGTTGACCGCCAGCGGCTTGGGGTTGGGTATCGAAGTGACCCGGGTCGATGTGCAATCGAGCCTGCCGGGCCCGGCGGTGAACGCGTTCAACGCGGTACTCACGGCCAGCCAGCAAGCTGACAAAGCGGTGGCCAACGCGCACACCGATGCGCAAAAGCTCACCCAGACCGCCAACCAGGAGGCTGATCGCCAGGTGCAGGTCGCCCATGCCCAGGCCAGTGAACGTCTGGCCAATGCCCAGGCGCAGACCGCCACGGTCGCCGGCCTGGCGCAAGTGAAAGACCCGGGCTTGTTGCTGCGCCTGTACCGTGAACGCTTGCCGAAGATTCTCGGCCAGGCCGGCTCGGTGACCACGGTCGATCCCAAAGACGACGCCCGTTTGATCCTCCAGGGAGCCGAGCAATGAGCGCATCCATGCTGACCACGACTGAACAGCGCAGCGCCGCCCGGCAATTGACCCTGGCCATGCTGGCCCTGGGTTTATTGCTGTTGGGCCTGGTATGGCGCTGGCTGGCGGCGGACCAGAGCGGGGTCAGCCAACTGTTGCTCGGTGTTGCCTCGCTGCTGGTGGCCGTGCCGGTCATGCGTTCGGCCTGGTACAGCCTGCGCTACCCGAGCCTGCATGGCATCACCGACCAATTGATCGCGCTGGCGATGATGGGCGCCTGGGCCACGGGCGATCTGCTGACCGCTGCCTTGCTGCCGATCATCATGATTTTCGGGCATGTACTCGAAGAGCGCAGCGTGATCGGTTCCCAGGAAGCGATCCATGCGCTGGGCAAGCTCACCCGCAGCCATGCACGCCGGGTGCAGGCTGACGGCAGCATTGTGGAAGTGGACAACGCCACGCTGAACAGCGGCGATGTGGTTGAAGTGCGCGCCGGCGACCGCGTGCCGGCCGATGGCGTGGTGCTGTCGGGCCAGGCCAGCCTGGACACCGCGCCGATTACCGGGGAGTCGGTGCCCCTGGAGGCCAGTGTGGGCGTACAGGTGTTCGGCGGGGCGATCAATCTCGACGGCCTGCTGCGCCTTGAAGTGACGCGCACGGGCAATGAGTCGACCCTGGGCAAGGTCATTGCGCTGATGCAGAACGCCGAGCGTGCCAAGCCGCCGATCACGCGGTTGCTGGAGCGCTATGCCGGTAGCTACATGGTGTTGGTACTGCTGCTGGCGGCGGTCACCTGGTTTGTCACCCACGACGCTCAGGCGATGCTGGCCGTGCTGGTGGCGGCGTGTCCGTGTGCATTGGTGTTGTCAGCGCCGGCGACCGCGATTGCCGGGATCGCGGTCGCTGCACGCCATGGCATCCTGATTCGCAGCTCGGCGTTTCTGGAAGAGCTGGCGGACCTCACTTCGCTGGTCGTCGACAAGACCGGCACCCTGACCTTCGGCACTTTACGCCTGCAGTCCATCCAAACCGCTTCGACCGATCGCCAGGCGTTGCTCAACCTGGCGGCCAGCCTCGGTTCGGCCAGCAGCCATCCGGTCAGCCGTGCGCTGGCGGGGTTGGCGACGCAGGAGCAACTGTTGACGCTGAGCGATATTCGCGAGCGCCAGGGGCTCGGCGTGGTTGCGCACACGGAACAGGGCGAAGCGGCGCTGGGCCGCCCCGAACTGTTCGAGCAACTGAATATCGTCACCACCTCGGTGCCTGAGCACGACGGCCCGATTGCCGGGCTGGCGCTGAACGGGCAATTCCTGGCCTGGCTGCTGCTGGCCGACAGCGTCAAACCGGAGGCGCGCCAGGCCTTGCAGGAGCTGCGCGAGCTGGGGCTGGGGCGCCAACTGCTGCTCACCGGTGACCGCCAGAGCGTGGCCGACAGCCTCGCCGTGAGTGTGGGCATCAGTGAGGTCCAGGCCCAGGCGTTACCGGAAGACAAACTCAACCGGGTGCTGGGAGAGATCGGCAGCGGTTTCCGGCCGATGGTGGTGGGGGATGGGATCAACGACTCCCTTGCACTGAAAGCCGGCGTGGTCGGCGTAGCGATGGGCGCGGGCGGTGCCGATATCGCGCTGGCCTCGGCCGACGTGGTGCTGATCGGCAGCGACCTGCGCCGCCTCGGTACCTGTGTGCGTTTGAGCCGCCAATGCCGACGCACCTTGCAGGTCAACGTGATCATCGGCCTGGGCTGGACGCTGGCCATCGTGGTGTTCGCCGCCTTCGGCTGGCTGGGCGCCGCCGGGGCCATGATTGCCGCCGTGCTGCATAACCTCAGCACCTTGCTGGTACTCGGTAACGCCGGGCGCTTGCTGCGCTTTCAGGAGCCGTTGCTGAAGCTCGACGAATAATTTTTACAAATCTTTGTACAGGGCTGTAACGCGCAAAGGGCGCCTCACTCTAGTGGTGTGTCGAGACTGGGCAATCCGTCCAGACCGACACCATCACCTGAGGACTACACAATGAATATCAAACACGCCGTTTCCGGTGCTGCCCTGGCGATCGCTGCCGCTTCCCTGTTTGCCGGCGTCGCCACCCAGGTACAGGCCGCCGATGCTCCGGTTCATTGCTACGGCGTCACTTCCTGCAAAGGCATGAACGACTGCAAAACCGCTGAAAACGCCTGCAAAGGCCAGGCGGTCTGCAAGGGCCACGGCTTCAAGGCCATGACCCAGGCCGAATGCAACAAGGCCGGTGGCAAAGTCGGCGAGTAACCGACACGCGAGTGCGACCGCAGCGGACACCGCGCCGCTGCGGACACTTCCAGGAGCGCATGATGGTCAGTTCTTTCCCCTCCCTGGGTTACGGCCTGGGTTTACGCAACGAATACTATGAACAGATCCTGGCCCAATCCCCTGCGGTGGATTGGTTCGAAGTGATCTCCGAGAACTACATGGTGCAGGGCGGCAAAGCCTTGTACTACCTGGACGCGATAGCCGAGCGCTATCCCCTGGTGATGCACGGTGTGTCTCTGTCGATCGGTGGGCCCCATGTCATCGATACCGAATACCTCAAGCACATCCAGCAGCTTGCCGCGCGCATCCAGCCTGCGTGGATTTCCGATCACCTGTGCTGGAGCCGGGGCAGCGCCCACCAGTTGCATGATCTGCTGCCCCTGCCTTACACCGAGGAAAGCCTGTACCACGTGGCCAGTCGCGTGCGTCAGGTGCAAGACGTGCTGCAACGCCCGTTGGTGCTGGAAAACGTCTCCAGCTACGTACGCTCCAAGGCAGATGAATTTACCGAGTGGCAATTTCTCAATGCGTTGACGCACCTGACGGGATGCCAACTGCTGCTCGACGTGAACAATGTGTACGTCAGCTCGCGCAACCACGGGTTCGATGCCTGGGAGTTCATTCGCAACCTGCCGCCCGAGAGCATTCGCCAACTGCACCTGGCGGGGCATCTGGATTACGGCGACTACGTGGTCGATACCCATGATCACCCGGTGTGCGACCCGGTGTGGGCGCTCTATCAGCGCACCCTGGAACATCTGGGGCCGGTGTCGACGCTGCTGGAACGCGACGATCATTTTCCGCCATTCGAGGCGTTGCTGGCTGAATTGAGCAAGGCCCGGGAGCTGGGAGCCACTGCTTTGGCCAGGGGTGCGCTATGCGCCTGATCGATTGGCAACTGGCCTTCGAGGCGCATCTGTTGTCTGAAACGTCAACAGCCGCCAGTGGCTTTTCTGCCACCCTGCTCGGCGGCCCGACGCTGGATGTAGACACGGGCCTGGCGATTTATCACAACGCTTACCTGTCGCGCTTACAGGAAGTGTTACGTCATGATTTCGCCGCCATCCGCTACTGGCTGGGTGATGAAGAGTTTGCCGCATTGAGCCAGGCGTATGTTCGGCGCTACCCGCCGGACCATTACAGCCTGCGTTGGCTGGGTGAGCGCTTTGCAGTGTTTATTCTTGAGCATCTGGTGGCCGAACAAAGTATTCCCCTGGCCGAACTGGCGCAGTTGGAATGGGCGTTCACCCTGGCCTTTGACGCGCCTGGGGGCGAGCCGCTGACCCTCGACCATATGGCGCAACTGACGCCCGAGGACTGGCCGCACTTGCGCGTATCGCTGGCACCTTCAGTGCAACACGTGCTGTGCCGTTTCAATACAGTGGCGATCTGGCGGGCCAACAAGGATGAATCGGACTTTCCCGGCAGCCAGGCGCTGGACGTGGCACAGGTGTGCCTGGTGTGGCGTCACCGCAACCTGTGCCAGTACCGCAGCCTGGAACCGGATGAGGCCCGTGCCCTGGCAGGCATGACGACCACCGGCTGGAACTTTTCAGAACTGTGCATCGAGTTGACAGTCACTTATGGAGAGGGTGCGCCACTGCAAGCGGCCACGTGGTTGAAACAGTGGATCCAGGACGGGTTGCTCGAACGTCGGGCTTCATAGCAGGCAGTTATTTAATCGATAGCTTCCTACTTTATTTGGGATGGTCTACCCTCACTCCAGACGTCTGAAACAAGGGGGGGACTACTCATGCTCGCGCAACTTCCACCGGCCTTACAGAATCTTCAGCTACCGCTGCGTCTGCGACTCTGGGACGGCCATGAATTCAACCTGGGCCCGGAGCCCAGTGTGACCATTGTGGTGAAGGACCCTACGGTCGTCACACAGCTGACCCATCCCACGCTCGACTCACTGGGCGAAGCCTTCGTCGAGGGCAAGCTGGACCTGGAAGGCTCCATTGCCGAGGTGATCAGGGTATGTGACGAATTGAGTCACGCCTTGATCGACGACGACGGACCTCGCCCGGTGCGCTCGATCCACGACAAGGCAACCGACGCGGCGGCCATCTCCTACCACTACGACCTGTCCAATGAGTTCTACCAGCTATGGCTGGACCAGGACATGGCGTATTCCTGCGGTTATTTCGAAACCGGCAGCGAGTCCATCGACCAGGCCCAGCAAGACAAATTTCGCCACCTGTGCCGCAAATTGCGCTTGCAGCCGGGTGAGTATCTTCTCGATGTAGGCTGTGGCTGGGGCGGGCTGGCGCGGTTTGCGGTGCGGGAATTCGGCGTCAAGGTGTTCGGGATTACCTTGAGCAAGGAACAACTGGCCCTGGCCAGAGAGCGGGTCAGGGCCGAAGGCCTTGAAGAGCAGGTCGACCTGCAACTGCTCGACTACCGCGACCTGCCTCAGGATGGCCGTTTCGACAAGGTGGTGAGCGTGGGCATGTTTGAACATGTCGGCCACGCGAATCTGGCGCAATACTGCCGGATTCTGCACGGCGCCGTGCGCGAAGGCGGCCTGGTGATGAACCATGGCATTACCGCCAAGCATACCGACGGTCGTCCCGTGGGACGTGGCGCCGGGGAATTTATCGAGCGCTATGTATTCCCTAATGGCGAGCTGCCGCACCTGGCGATGATGACGGCGGAAATCAGCGAAGTCGGGTTGGAAGTGGTGGATGTCGAAAGTCTGCGCCTGCACTACGCCCGCACGCTGGACCACTGGAGCGAGCGCCTGGAGGACAACCTCGAAGCGGCGACGAAGATGGTGCCGGAGCACGCTTTGCGTATCTGGCGCCTGTACCTGGCCGGTTGCGCCTATGCGTTTGCGCGGGGCTGGATCAACCTGCACCAGATCCTGGCGGTGAAACCCCATGCCGATGGCAGCCATGAACTGCCGTGGACGCGGGAAGATATCTACCGCTGAATGTGGGAGGGGGGCTTTTTGTAGGAGCGAGCTTGCTCGCGAAAAACTCACAGGCACCGCGTTCATTCAGGAAGGACGCGTTATCGTTGACGTTTTTCGCGAGCAAGCTCGCTCCTACCGAGTGCCACCTGTGTGTTTAAAGGATGGGTGAGATCAAGCGCGCCACCCGCATGCCCAACTGCTGCAGGCGCCGGGTCTCGCGGCTTTCTTCCTGGCTGACTTCATGGGCCTGGGCGAAGTCGTCCAGCAGCATCTGCTCCACCTCTTTGGCGAAGGCTTCGTCGACCGTCAGCAACATCACTTCGAAATTCAGCCGGAACGAACGGTTGTCCATATTCGCACTGCCGATGGCGCTGATTTCGCTGTCTACCAGCACCACTTTTTGATGCAGGAACCCGGGGGTGTAGCGGAACACCCGCACGCCGGCGCGTACCGCTTCGATGGCATAGAGGCTGGAGGCGGCGTACACGATGCGGTGGTCGGGACGCGAGGGCAGCAGCACGCGCACATCCACGCCGCGCAGGACGGCCAGGCGCAGGGCGGCGAACACCGCTTCGTCGGGGATGAAATACGGGCTGGTGATCCACACGCGCTGGGTCGCGGCATGAATGGCCTCGACGAAAAACAGCGAGCAGGTTTCGTACGGGTCCGCCGGCCCGCTGGCGAGCAATTGACAGAGCACGCCGTCTTCCGGATAAGCGTCCGGCAGGATCAGCGGCGGCAATGCCCGCGCGGCCCAGAACCAGTCCTCGGCAAACGACTCCTGCAAGCACGCCACCACCGGGCCGGTGACCTGCACGTGGGTATCGCGCCACGGTGACAACGGCGGCTTTTTGCCGAGGTATTCATCGCCCACATTGTGCCCGCCGACAAACCCGGTGACGCCGTCCACTACCACGATTTTGCGATGGTTGCGAAAGTTGACCTGGAAGCGGTTCAGCCAGCCACTGCGGGTGGCGAAGGCCTTGACCTTCACCCCGGCGTCGCGCAGCGATTGTACGTAGAGATGGGGCAGGGCGTGGCTGCCGATACGGTCGTAGAGCACGTAGATGTCCACGCCTTCGGCCGCCTTGGCCGTGAGTAACCGGTGCAGTTGGCGGCCGAGGTCATCGTCGTGAATGATAAAAAACTGGAACAGTACGGCGGTTTTCGCGTTGCCGATGGCCTCGAAGATGGCGCTGAAGGTGGCGTCGCCATTGACCAGCAACTGCACCTGGTTATTGGCCAGGCAGGGCATGCGACCCAATTTGGGCATGGCGCGCAAGGACGCGTAGGCACTGGAGTTGCGTGCGGCCAGCGCTTCCTCGACCCACGGGCGCCAGTTCAGCTCGGCGATTGCCCGGTGCATTTCCTGGTTGGCCTGGCGACGCGCCTGGATGTAGGCATCGAAGGTGCTGCGCCCGAAAATCAGGTAGGGAATCAGCGTGAGATAGGGCATGAACATCAACGACAACGCCCAGGCAATCGAGCCTTGGGCGGTCCTGACGGTCAGTACCGCATGGACTGCGGCGAGGCTCCCGAAAAAATGCAGCGTGGCAATGAAGTAGGCGAGCAAGTGCGGGCCAAAAAAATCCATGAACGACATCACTCCGGGCAGTCCAGTGCGTAACAGACCATGTTCCACAGTGAATGTCGCTATTTTATTTGCCGTGCAACACTGGCGCCTTTGCGGCGTCTAACGCCCACCATTGCCCAGGAGTTACCCGATGAATACTCGTCTGCTGTGTTTGTCCATGGTTGTTGGTTTGTCGCTGCCGGTGGCGGCGCAGGCGCAGATGTTGGCGCCGGGCTTGTGGGAATTGACCACCAGCAATATGAAAGTCGATAACCAGGACCTGCCGGACCTGTCGCTGATCCTCGGTCAGCTCAAGCAACAGATGACCCCCGAACAGCGCGCCATGCTGGAAAAACAAGGCATTACCATGGCCGGTAAAGGCGTGCAGGTGTGCCTGACGCCGGCTCAGGTCGCTTCCGATTCCATCCCCCTGACCGACCCGCAATCGGGCTGCAAACAGCAAGTGACCGACAAGACCGGCAACCAGTGGAAATTCCGCTTCAGTTGCCCGAAAGCCCAGGGTGTGGGGGTGGCGACGTTCCAGAGCCAGAAAGAATTCACCACCACCGTCAACGGCACCTTCAATGCCACCGGCATCCAGCAAAAGGGCAGCCTGGACACTCACGCCCAGTGGCTGGGTAACGATTGCGGCACCGTCAAACCTCGCGCCTGACCCAGCCGGGCATTGCCAATCAACACCCGATTCCTGCTTCAGAACTCGTTTTGCAGGGCCTTGTAACCGCGCACCAGGTCGACATTGGTGCGCGCCACGTCTTCGGAAAACTCCGAGGCGCTGACACTCACCGGCGGGAATTGCGACAGGTCGGTAGTGGGCCCGATGCGGGTGGTGGAGGGGACATAGAAGGCTGCGGGCAGGTCGCGCCCGTCCACCACCGAGTTGTGCCGCACCACGCAGCCGTCGCCCACGGCGCAGTTGAACAGCACGCTGTTGAAGCCGATGAACACGCGGTCGCCGACGGTGCAGGGGCCATGCACGATGGAGCGGTGCGCAATCGAGGTGAACTCGCCGATGGTCACGGCGGCGCCGGACTTGGAGTGGATCACCACGCCGTCCTGAATATTGGAATTGGCACCGATGGTAATGGGGTCCATGGCGCCGCTGGCGTCGACCTCGTCGGCGCGGATCACGGCGTAGGGGCCCACAAACACGTTTTCGCCGATGATGACCTTGCCGCAGATGATCGCGGTTTTGTCGACATAGGCCGATTCGGCTATTACCGGCAGATCGCCGGAAGGGTTCTTGCGAATCATGGTTTGCCCAGCGCGGCGCACAAGGTGTTGAGGTTGTACTCGAACAGCCCGGTAAAGGTGCTGGCCGGGCCTTCTGCGGCCAGGGCATCGGAGTACAGCGTGCCGCCGATCTGGGCGCCGCTTTCGTCGGCAATTTGCTTGAGCAGGCGTGAGTCCTTGATGTTTTCTATGAACACGGCCTTGACCTTGTCCTTGCGGATCTGGGTGATCAACGCGGCCACTTCGGCGGCCGACGGTTCGCGCTCGGTGGACAGGCCTTGGGGCGCGAGGAACTGGATACCGTAGGCCTGGCCCAGGTAACCGAAGGCGTCATGGGAGGTGACGATACGGCGGTTACCCGCAGGCAGCGCGCCGAACCTGGCCTTGGCTTCGGCCAGCAGGCGGTAGATGTCTTTCAGGTAGGCCTGGCTGTTGCGCATATAGTCCGCCTGGTTGGCAGGGTCGGCGGCCACCAGCGCCTTGGTGATGTTGTTGACGTAGATCTCGGCATTGGCCAGGTTGTGCCAGGCGTGCGGGTCGGGGATGGTCTCGCCGTCCTCGTCCATGGTGTGGGAGATTACGCCCTTGCTGGCGGTGACCACCGTGGCCCGGGTTTCGGTGCTGGTCACCAGGCGGTCCAACCAGGGCTCGAAGCCCAGGCCGTTCTTGATGATGAGTCTGGCCTTGAGCAGCGCCTTGGCGTCGTCCGGCGTGGGCTCGTAGGTGTGGGCGTCAGCGTCCGGGCCGACCATGTTGCTGATCTGGATGTGATCGCCACCAATCTGATGGGTGATGTCATCCAGGATACTGAAGCTGGTGACGACCTGGAGTTTGTCGGCGGCCTGGGCCATCGACAGCGGCAGCAGCAGGCTGAACAGCACGAGTAGAGCGCGCATCGGAAAACACCTCATTGGGATGACAGCAAGGGCGGGCGGCGCAGCAAGCCGTGCACCGGACCAAAGACCACGGACAGCAAATACCCGGCGCCCGCCACCAGCACGATGGCCGGGCCGCTGGGCAGTGAGTAATAGAACGACAACAGCAGACCCAGCCATACCGACAGGCATCCAAGCACTGCCGATACCGCGATCAACACCGGCAGGCGCCGGCTCCAGAAGCGTGAAGCGATGGCCGGCAGCATCATCAAACCCACCACCATCAAGGCGCCAATGGCCTGGAAACCGATCACCAGGTTCAGCACTACCAGGGTCAGGAACAGTCCGTGGGCGAGCGGGCCCAGGCGGCTGACGGTTTGCAGGAACAGCGGGTCGAGGGTATCGAGCAACAGCGGTTTGTAGATCAGCGCCATGGCAATCAGGCTGAAGCCGGTCACCCACAGCATGCCGGTGAGGGTGGTTTCATCCACGGCCAGCGCGGAGCCGAACAGCAGGTGCAGCAGGTCCAGGCGCTTGCCGGCGATGCCAAGAATCAACACGCCGGCGGCGAGAGAGATGGGGTAGATGGCGGCGAGGCTGGCGTCTTCGCGCAGGCCGGTGCGGCGGGTGATCCACGCGGATAACCCCGCCATGCCCAGCCCGGCGCCGAGGCCGCCGAGGGTCAACGCGGGCAGGCTCAGTCCGGCGAACCAGAAGCCAAGGGCGGCGCCGGGCAGAATGCCGTGGGCCACCGCATCACCAATCAGGCTCATACGCCGCAGGATCAGAAACACCCCCAGCGGCGCGGTGCTGCAGGCCAGCACCAGCCCCCCGATCAGCGCGCGGCGCATGAACACGAAGTCGACAAAGGGCATCCACAAATGGGCGGCAACATGCATCAGGCCACCTGCAATTGCGGTTGTGGACGAATCAACTCTTTACTCGAGCCCAGCGCGCAGCCCGTGCTTTTGATGTGCAGCACGTCCGGTGTGTGGTGGCGCACCGACGCCAGGTCATGACAGACCACCATCAGCGTGCGGCCTTCTTCATGCCAGGCATGGATATGTTTCCAGCACAGCGCCTGGCCTTCCTCATCGAGGGCGGCGTGGGGTTCGTCGAGCAGCAACACCGGCGAGTCGGTCAGGCTCATGCGGGCGAGCAAGGCGCGTTGCAGTTGCCCGCCGGACAGGGCCATTAACGGGCGTTGCTCCAGGCCGCTCAGGCACCAGTCTTCCAGCGCGGCGTGCAGGCGTTCGTTGCGTTGTGGTGACGTGAGCCGAGTGCCCCACAATCCTGCAGCGACCAGTTCCTGCAGGCTGATGGGGAACTGCCGGTCCAGGTATTGCTGCTGGGGCAGGAAGGCCAGGCCGCCGCGCCGTGGAACATCGACGCTGACCTTTCCTGTCAGCGGCTTCTGCAAGCCGGCGATGACCTTGAGCAGGCTGCTTTTGCCACAGCCGTTGGGGCCGATGACGCCGGTGAGGCTGCCTTTTTCCAGGGTGAAATCCACGGCGGGGGTGAGCGGTTGGCCCGGAGCGCCCCAGCGCAACGCAGTGCAGGTGATCATGTGGAAGGTCTCGTCCAGCGGCTTTCGGCCACGGCATCGTGCGCGTGCAGGCTTTCGGCGTGGACAACTTTGAGGTGAAAGGCCTTGACCGCATCCGAGCGCTTCAAGGCGAGGTTAAGGCGGCGGGCGGCGTCCTCGCAGAACATCAGGTTCTGCCCATTGGCCAGGGCGAAGGCTTGCTCATCGGCACGTTTCACCGCGGTTTGCACGGCGGTGCCGAGGGCGGCTTCGGCGCTGTTGATCAGGTCGACAATTGGCAATTGCTCGCCCTGCAGGTGCACATGCAACTGCGCGCTGCTGCGTTGGCTGTGGGGGGTGGCGACAATGCCGTTGGCGCTGCCGAGCCAGGTCAACACGTCTGCATGCTGCAATGGCGTGTTGGCGAAATCGTCGAGAAATTGCTGTTGAATCAATTGCCTGGCGAGGGCGGCGGAGCATGGGCAGGTTGATGAGTAGGTCACGTCAATTTTTAGTTCCACGTGGAACATCTGGTTTTCCAGACGCGCCTCAATGCTGACCGGGTAGCGTTTCCAACCGTCCAAAGGGCTGACCAGAGCCGGGCGTTTCAACAGCAAGTTGGTGTGGATACGCAGGTAGGCGTTATTAGATAAATCTTCATGTGTGTCGAGAAAGCGCTGCAGTACATTACGCAGAAGTGCAGGCGTCAGCGGCTGCTGATCGAACATTTCCAGTGCCAGGTACAGGCGTGACATATGAATGCCACGGGCCGATCCATCGTCCAGGCTCACACCGGCATCGGCGGTGGCGAGCAGGCGTTGGCCATCAAACAGGACAGGCAAGGCCACGCCGCACATGCCCACCCAGTCGAGTGGCAAGGCTTGGCGTGAAGCCTGCGCGGCGATATCCGGCAGAGTCAGCGCATTCATAAGCAGGTCCATCGTTGGTAATAATTAGACATGTTATAGTATAACAATAACATTCACGATGAATTTTCTGCTCCAGCCTTTCTTCAGTCACGTCGAGCAGGGACGCTCCCTTATTCGCGGTATCGGTCATGCACAGACGTCAGCTCCTCAACCTGCTGTTACTCAGCCCCCTGTTCGCCTTGCCGCCGGGGGCTTACGCCACGCAGATCCGCAATGCGCGCCTGTGGCGTTCGGCCGATAAGCTACGGCTGGTCTTCGACCTCAGCGGCCCGGTGCACTACAAGACGTTTTCACTGACCGCCCCGGAACGCTTGATCATCGACCTGAGCGGCGCAGGGCTCAGTGGCGATTTCTCCCAGTTGGCGCTCAAGAACAGCGGAATTACCTCGATCCGTTCCGGGCATTTCGGCCAGAACGACACCCGCATCGTGCTGGACCTGGCCGCGCCGATGCAGCTCAACAGCTTCCTGTTACCGCCCCAGGAGGGCCAGGGCCACCGTCTGGTGCTCGACCTGACCCGCGCCACACAGGCGCCTCGTCAAATCGCCGCCGAACCTGCGCCCTTGATCGCGCCGGTGGATAAAACCCATCCCCGGCGCGACATCATTGTGGTGGTCGACCCGGGTCACGGCGGCAAGGACCCCGGCGCGATCGGCTCCAAGGGCCAGCGGGAAAAGGACGTGGTGCTGTCGATCGCTCAGTTGCTGGCCAAACGCTTGAAACGCGAAAAGGGTTTTGACGTGAAGCTGGTGCGCAACGATGACTTTTTCGTGCCTTTGCGCAAGCGCGTGGACATCGCCCGTCAGCACAAAGCCGATATGTTCATCTCCGTGCATGCCGACGCCGCACCAAGGCTTACTGCTTCGGGGGCCTCGGTGTACGCGTTGTCCGAAGGCGGCGCCACCTCGGCGACCGCTCGCTTCATGGCGCAGCGCGAAAACGGCGCGGACCTGTTGGGCGCCACGACGTTACTCAACCTCAAGGACAAGGACCCGATGCTCGCGGGAGTAATCCTCGACATGTCGATGAACGCCACCATCGCCTCCAGCCTGCAACTGGGCAGCTCGGTGCTGGGTAGCCTGCAAAATATCACCAGCCTGCATCAGAAGCGGGTGGAGCAGGCCGGATTTGCGGTGCTCAAATCACCGGACGTGCCGTCGATCCTGGTCGAGACCGGCTTTATCTCCAACACCCAGGACGCCCAGCGGCTGGTAACGGCGCGCCATCAACAGGCGGTTGCCGATGGCCTGTTCGACGGTCTGAAAAAATACTTCGAGAAAAACCCACCGATGAACAGCTACATGGCGTGGGCGCAGGAACAGAAGAAAGGCCAGGTCTAGCAGCCGGTGATGCGGCTGCAGGTGAATGTGGCGCTGGCTCCGCCGGAACTGGAGAAGCGGTTGAGCGTGGTCCAGCCCACGCGCCGCGTGTAGCCGACCCACGCCTCACCGTCCGATGCCAACCCGGTGAAGAACGTCAGCTGCCCGTAGCGGCTGTTGGTTTGTGCCCAGAAGCGTTTGCCGATCACTTCGAAACCGCGCAAATACGTGGTGCTGCCGACGGTCGCCACGCTGTAGGCATTGCCCAGCGGGTCTACGCAGGCCAGCAGGTTGGCGCTGCGCGTGCAGTGGGCCGACAGGCTTGGGGATTGAGCACAGGCAGGTCCTGCCGCTGCCAATAGCAGGATGTACCACAGGCGTTTCATCGGGTTTCTCTGGGGTTGGGAGGTGATCAAGCTTCGCGCCCTTCGTCACGCAGAGCAAGGAGGGTTGGCTTGTTTGTATTGTTATAATATAACATAAAACAAAGCCTGGCTTGACCGGGCAGCCTGATGAGAGCGACCTGATGCCCAATCGTCTACCCGTTACCGTGTTGTCCGGCTTTCTCGGCGCCGGTAAAAGCACCCTGCTCAACCACGTACTGCGTAACCGCGAACACCTGCGCGTGGCGGTGATCGTCAACGACATGAGCGAAATCAACCTCGACGGCAGCGAGGTCCAGCGTGACGTCACCCTTAATCGCGCCGAAGAAAAGCTGGTGGAGATGAGCAACGGCTGCATCTGCTGCACGTTGCGCGAAGACTTGCTCGAAGAAGTCGGCAAGCTCGCCAGGGAAGGCCGGTTCGATTACCTGTTGATCGAATCCACCGGCATTTCCGAACCCATGCCTGTGGCCGAAACCTTCACCTTTCGCGATGAAAACGGGCAAAGCCTGGCGGATATCGCGCGCCTGGACACCATGGTCACCGTGGTCGACGGCATGAATTTCCTGCTCGACTATCAAGCCGCGGAAAGCCTGGCCTCACGCGGGGAAACCCTGGGGGAAGAGGATGAGCGCTCGATCACCGACCTGTTGATCGAACAGATCGAGTTCGCCGACGTGATACTGATCAGCAAGATCGACCTGATCGGCAGCCACGAGCGCCAAGAGCTGATGGCGATCCTCGAACGGCTCAATGCCCAGGCACACATCATCCCGATGGTGATGGGGCAGGTGCCGCTGCACACCATCCTCAACACCGGGCGCTTTGATTTCGAACGGGCCGCCCAGGCCCCGGGCTGGTTGCAGGAATTGCGCGGCGAGCACGTGCCGGAAACCGAAGAGTACGGCATCGCTTCCACCGCTTATCGCGCGCGCCGCCCCTTCCACCCGCAGCGGTTTTTCGACTTCATCGACCGGCCCTGGGTGAACGGCAAGCTGTTGCGTTCCAAGGGTTTCTTCTGGCTGGCCAGCAAACACCAGGACGCCGGCAGTTGGTCCCAGGCCGGCGGTTTGATGCGCCATGGCTTTGCCGGGCGCTGGTGGCGCTTCGTGCCGAAAAGCCAGTGGCCGCAAGACGAAGAAAGTGTCGCGGCAATCATGGGCAATTGGCAGCCGAGCACTGGCGATTGCCGTCAGGAACTGGTGTTCATCGGGCAGAACATTAATTTCGCGCAGATGCGCGCCGAACTTGACCAGTGCCTGCTCACTGACGAAGAAATGGCCCTGGGCGTCGAAGGCTGGCGTCAGTGGGTCGATCCCTTTGGCCCCTGGTATGAGGAGGCAGCCGCCTGATGCTGGCCCCGGTTATTCCCCTGCGCCCCGTGATCCGCCAGACCTGCGGCGAAACCCCGCTGGCGCTCTCCGATATCCTCGAAGACGGCGTGAACCTGGCGCTGTGGCAGCGCCAATTGCCGCTGCATATCGCTGAGTTCGGTGCGTTGTTGGTGTCGCTCGATGAGCCGTTGGCCGAAGCATTGGTCATCGAATTGAGCGACGAAGACACCGCGCCGAACTTGCAGGGCCTGGCGTCCGGTTGCCGTGATCTTGAAGGCTATGACGGCTTTATCGCCGATGTCTCCTGGCTGGTCAGCGCATTCGCCTGCCTGCTTGGCGCCAGGCGCATCGGCGTGCGTTTGCGCTTGCTGGACAAGGCGATGTGCCCGCGTTTCCATGTCGACCATGTGCCTGTGCGGCTGATCACTACCTACGCGGGCATTGGCAGCCAGTGGCTGCGCGAAGGCGTCATGGACCGCCGCCGCTTGAGCCAACCTGACGCAGAACCCGCCGAGCGCATCGAGCAAATCCACTGCGGTGAAGTGGCGCTGCTCAAGGGTACAAAATGGCACGGCAACGAAAATCATGGCCTGATTCACCGCTCGCCCGCCCTGAAGGCGAATGAGCGTCGCTTGATTCTCACGCTGGATTGGCTCGCATAAACGCGTAGGATCAAACGCTCTACACGGTCTGAATGATGCCACCCATGCTGCAGAACATTCCCACCCACGTGATTGCCGGGCCCTTGGGCGCCGGCAAGACCAGCCTGATCAAACACCTGCTTGCCCAGCGTCCGGCCAACGAGCGCTGGGCGGTGTTGATCAACGAGTTCGGGCAGATCGGCCTGGACGCAGCCTTGCTCACGCAAGAAGAGGATGGCATTGCCCTGGGCGAGGTGGCGGGCGGCTGCCTGTGTTGCGTGAATGGTGCGCCGTTCCAGGTAGGCCTGGGTCGGTTGTTGCGCAAGGCCAGGCCGGATCGGCTGTTTATCGAGCCTTCGGGCCTGGGCCATCCGGCGCAGTTACTCAAACAACTGGGCCAGGCGCCATGGCAGGACGTGCTGTCGGTTCAGCCCTGCGTGCTGGTGCTGGACGCCCAAGCCCTGGCAGCGGGCAAACCCTTGCCGCCGGCGCAGCAGGAGGCGCTGGCCAGTGCCGGCCTGCTGGTGTTGAACAAGGATGAGACGCTGGATGCGCGGCAGCGTCAGGCCATAGCGCAGCAATTACCCGGCAACACGATTTATTGGACGCGTCAGGCACGGTTGCCCATCGAGCAACTGCCTGGTTTGAAGGCACAGGCGGGCGGGGTTGTGGATAACTTCGTGGTGCCCAAAGGCTTGGCGCACATGGAGGCGGTCTGGAGCGACCCCGCGCTGCCGATCTGTCTGAGTCAGGCCCAGGAGGACGGCTGGAGTATCGGCTGGCGCTGGCACCCGAGCCAGCAATTTGATCCGCAGCGCTTGAAGCAGTGGCTGACAAGCCTGGAATGGCGTCGTGCCAAACTGGTTATCCACAGCCGTGAGGCCTGGGTATCCGCCAATGCTGTGGATAACAGCCCATTGGCCTGGCAGCCCAGCGAATGGCGCCGCGATTCGCGTATCGAACTGATCTTCAGCGTACCCCAGGACGTGGCGGCATTGCAGGCCGCCCTGGTGGCCTGCCGTTACTGACGGTTCTTGGTGGCGTGGTCCTGGCGCCACTGGCTCAGTTCGATAACGTCGGCGCTGGGCAGCGGCTCCTTGGCTTCGAACGGGTAGGGCGCCAGTTCGATCTGCGCGCTGTGGGCGCCAAATTGAGTGATGGTGCCGCTGTGGCGAGTCTCGCCCGTGACGGTGAACTCGAAATTGTAGACGCGTGCCAGACGGCGCCGACCCTTGGCATCCTTCACCAGACCGATGCGTTTCAACGCCACTGCGCCGTCGAGCAGTTCGATGTCGAGCTTGGCGCAGTGCTGTTTGACCCGCTCCAGCGCCCGCTCGCGCAGGCCATGGTTGTGCCAGACCCACGCGGCGCCGGTCGCCAGCAGCATCAACACGAACATGTTTCCCAGGGTCAGCATTCCATGAACTCCAACAAAGTGAGCGCAGCTTAACTGTGTCGCCGGTCTGTCGTACAGGCTGCGTTTAGTCGCATACTGCGCGGCCAGAATTTCAACGGCTTTATGGAAATCTCCTGCATGAAACGTACACCCCATCTGCTTGCGATCCAGTCTCATGTGGTCTTTGGCCACGCCGGAAACAGCGCCGCCGTGTTCCCCATGCAGCGGGTCGGGGTGAATGTATGGCCGCTCAACACGGTGCAGTTCTCCAACCACACACAGTATGGCCACTGGGCGGGCGAAGTGCTGGCGCCGCAGCAAATTCCGGCACTGGTGGAAGGTATCGCGGCGATCGGCGAGCTGGGTAACTGCGATGCGGTGCTGTCCGGCTACCTGGGCAGCGCGGCTCAGGGACGCGCCATTCTAAGTGGGGTGGCGCGGATCAAAGCGCTCAATCCCAAGGCGATGTACCTGTGCGACCCGGTGATGGGCCATCCGGAAAAGGGCTGCAGCGTGCCCCAGGAAGTCAGTGATTTCCTGCTCAACGAGGCTGCGGCCATGGCGGATTTCCTGTGTCCTAACCAGCTGGAGCTGGACAGTTTTGCCGGGCGCAAGCCGCAATCGCTGTTCGATTGCCTGGCGATGGCCAAAGCCTTGCTGGCGCGCGGGCCGAAGGCGGTGCTGGTCAAGCATCTGGATTACCCGGGCAAGCTGCCGGACGGCTTCGAGATGTTGCTGGTGACGGCCGAGGGCAGTTGGCACTTGCGCAGGCCGCTCCTGGCCTTCCCGCGCCAGCCGGTGGGTGTGGGTGACCTGACGTCGGGGCTGTTCCTGGCGCGGGTGCTGTTGGGTGATAGCCTGGTGGCGGCTTTCGAGTTCACGGCGGCGGCGGTGCATGAGGTGCTGCTGGAGACCCAGGCCTGCGCCAGTTATGAACTGGAACTGGTGCGGGCGCAGGATCGAATCGCCCATCCCCGGGTACGCTTTGAGGCGATGCCGATCAGCCTGTGAATACATAGAACCCAATGTGGGAGGGGGCAAGCCCCAGCAGCCTATGACTATCTTGCTGATGCTCCACAATCCAAATGTGGGAGGGGGCTTGCCCCCGATGGCGGCCTCAGAGCCGACCAGGATGTTGGATTGGACCGAGTACATATCCGTTTCTGCGGTAACGGCTGCTAACGGTTCCGCTTTTACAGCGGCTCACTTTTGAAAAGCGCAAAAGTAAGCAAAACGCTCTTGCCCCACCACTCGGCACCTCGCCTAGGCTCGGTGTGCCCTCGCTCCGGCTTGAATCCGTGGGCCGCCGCAATGGGCCATCCATGGCCCAGTGCGGCTAACCCGGCGTCCTGCCGGGTTGCCCACGGATTCAAGCCTGCGTTCGGCCAGCGTGGTTTAACGGGGCGCCTGAGATCAAGATCAAAAGCAGATCAAGATCAAGAGCGACTCGCTGCGCATCGTGGTTAGTGTTGGGCGCTGCAGCGTTTGCCCTCTGTAGGAGCGAGCTTGCTCGCGAAAAACGTCAACGATAACGCGTGCTTTCTGAATGAACGCGGTGCCTGTGAGTTTTTCGCGAGCAAGCTCGCTCCTACAAAAAAAGCTTTAACTGACTGGCATTAGGGCAGATCCCCCTCCCACATTTGACTGGGTTTGCAGATTTTGAACTACGGCGCGTCGGCCTTGATTTCCTGATAACGCCTTTCCAGTTCCTGGCGAATCTGCCGACGCTGCTGGGCCTGCACGAAGCGGCGTTTGTCTTCGCTGTTCTGCGGCTGCAAGGGGGGGACTGGGGCCGGTTTGCGCTGGTCGTCCACCGCCACCATGGTGAAGAAGCAACTGTTGGTATGACGCACCGAGCGCTCGCGAATGTTCTCGGTCACCACCTTGATGCCCACTTCCATCGAGGTGTTGCCGGTGTAGTTGACCGACGCGAGAAAGGTCACCAGTTCGCCGACATGGATCGGCTCGCGGAAAATCACTTGGTCCACCGACAGCGTGACCACATAACGGCCGGCATAACGGCTGGCGCATGCGTACGCCACTTCGTCGAGGTACTTGAGCAGGGTGCCGCCGTGGACATTGCCTGAGAAGTTGGCCATGTCAGGGGTCATCAATACCGTCATCGACAGCTGGGCGTTTCCGGGTTCCATAGCACACTCACGGGTTTAGGCATTGGTTGGGTAGGGCACCTCTGCGGGTGCTGGGAGCTTTGCAGCCATCCCTAACGGGACGCCGGTGGGCGGCTTGCCGTCACGCCCGGGCCGATCTGTTTCCATATATTGCACCGGCTTTCCGGCGGAAGTCGCGGTGTTAACCTTCAAACGCGCCTCCACGGGCATTTCTTACGGTCACGGCAGACTTTTCTTTCAGCGGCTGCGCGCGCGGAGAGTGAGAAACCACCAGTAATTCCAAGGAGCCCCACGCCATGCATGCCATCAGCTTTATCCAGGACTTGGCCGTGATCATGCTGGTGGCGGGGGTCGTCACCATCCTGTTTCATCGCCTCAAGCAGCCGGTGGTGCTGGGCTACATCGTCGCAGGCTTCATCATCGGCCCCCACACGCCGCCGTTCGGCCTGATTCACGATGAAGACACGATCAAGACGCTGGCCGAACTCGGGGTGATCTTCCTGATGTTCTGCCTGGGCCTGGAGTTCAGCCTGCGCAAGCTGTTCAAGGTGGGTGCCACGGCGTTTATCGCGGCGTTCCTGGAAATCATCCTGATGATCTGGATCGGCTACGAAATCGGTCAATGGTTCGACTGGAACACCATGGACTCGTTGTTTCTCGGCGCGATCCTGGCAATTTCCTCCACCACCATCATCGTCAAGGCGCTCAATGACCTGAAGATGAAGAACCAGCGTTTCGCCCAGCTGATATTCGGCGTGCTGATCGTCGAGGACATTCTGGGGATCGGCATCATTGCCTTGCTGTCGAGCATCGCCGTCAGCGGCACGGTCAGCTCCGGCGAGGTGTTTTCCACCGTGGGCAAGCTCTCGCTGTTCATGATTGTGGCGCTGGTGATCGGTATTCTGCTGGTGCCGCGCCTGCTGGCCTACGTCGCCAAGTTCGAAAGCAACGAGATGCTGCTGATCACGGTACTGGGTCTGTGTTTCGGCTTCTGCCTGCTGGTGGTCAAGCTTGAATACAGCATGGTGCTGGGGGCCTTCCTGATCGGCGCGATCATGGCCGAGTCACGCCAACTGATTAAAATCGAGCGCCTGATCGAACCGGTTCGCGACATGTTCAGTGCGATTTTCTTTGTCGCCATCGGCTTGATGATCGACCCGCAAATCCTGCTGCAGTACGCGTGGCCGATTGCGGTCATTACCGTGGCCGTGGTGCTGGGCAAGATGCTGTCTTGCGGGCTGGGCGCGTTTATCGCCGGTAACGATGGGCGCACCTCGCTGCGGGTGGGCATGGGCCTGTCACAGATTGGCGAATTCTCTTTCATCATCGCGGCGCTGGGGATGACCCTGCAGGTCACCAGCGATTTTCTGTACCCGGTGGCGGTGGCGGTTTCGGCGATAACGACGTTGCTCACCCCGTACCTGATCCGCGGCGCCGACCCGTTGTCACTGAAAATTGCGGCCGTGATGCCCCAGCGCATGAGCCGGGTATTCGGCATGTATGGCGAATGGCTGCGCAGTATTCAGCCGCAAGGCGAGGGCGCCATGCTGGCGTCGATGATCCGCAAGATCGTGCTGCAAGTGGGGGTGAACCTGGCGCTGGTGATCGCGATCTTCTTCGCCGGCAGCTTTTTCGCGGCGCGCATTGGCGGGTATCTGGAAGGCTGGGTCAGCGATCAAAGCTGGCAGAAGGCGTTGATCTGGGGTGGCGCATTGCTGTTGTCGCTGCCGTTTCTGATCGCGGCGTACCGCAAGCTCAAGGCATTGTCGATGTTGCTGGCGGAGATGAGCGTGAAGCCGGAAATGGCCGGGCGGCATACCCAACGTGTGCGGCGGGTGATCGCGGAGCTGATCCCCATTCTGTCGCTGCTGGTGATCTTCCTGCTCCTGGCAGCCTTGTCGGCCAGTATTCTGCCGACCAACAAGTTGCTGGTACTGATTGCGGTGGTCACGGCGGCGGTGGCGGCCGTGCTGTGGCGCTGGTTCATCCGCGTGCATACGCGGATGCAGGTGGCCTTGCTGGAGACGCTGGATAACCACAAGGATACGCCGGAACACTAGAAGGCCAGGTGTGGGCCTCAGCTTTCCAGCCAGACATCCCGTGCCCAGTGCCACACCGATTCCCAGGTTTCTTCCTGGACCAGTTCTTCCTCGGCGGACCACAGCACCACGGTGCCGTCTTCTTCGACGCAGTAGTAATCGTCGCCGTCCTGGCAGATCGGGATCAGGCTGCGGTCAACACCGGCGTCCCAGGCGTTGGCGGCAACGTCCGGCAGATAGGTGTGGGACTGCGGGTCGGTGACGGTCACCGGCTCGAGGCTGCCGTAGACCACGTCGCTGACGGTCAGCAGGAATTCGCGGAACACAAAGGGGATGTCGATGAACAGTTGTTCTTCGATTTCCACCAGTTGGTCTTCGTCAGGCAGCTCCAAGGGAACCGGGACCGGTTCATTGGCTTCACGCAGTTGTTCGATGATTTCTTCCACGGCCGGGATCCTCTTGCTAGATGGCGCGTTTTATAGGGGCGTTTTATACAGTAGCTCGCTATAAGTGCAACCGTGAAATAGAAAACCCCGGAACAGGTCCGGGGTTTTGTTACCGCTTGCTCACGCGTGCGGGTATCAGCCGTTCTGGCGGATACCGGCGACCAGCCATGGCTGGTTTTCGCCCTGCGGACGTTCCATGTTCCAGCTTTCGCTGAACACTTCGCCCTGGTCGAAACGCGAGGTCTTCGACACGCCGCTGAAGGTCAGGGTGGCGATGGTCTTGTCGGCGCGATCATCCACACCGTCCAGCTGTACGCGCAGGTCGTCGATATAGGTCGACTGGAAGCCGTCACCCAGGTCGGCGCGTTCGCGCTTGAGGAACTCCAGCAGTTGCGGGGTCACGAACTCGGCGATCTTGTCCATTTCGTTGGCGTCCCAGTGCTGCTGCAGGGACTGGAAGTGGCTGCGGGCCGCTTCGATGAAACGCTCTTCGTTGAACCAGGCCGGCGCGTTGATCACCGGACGGGCGGCCGCAGGGGCTGCCGAACCGCCGAAGATCGAACCCATGGCGGGTTTTTGCTCGAACACTTCACGCTGCATCGGCGCGCCGGCCGGGGCCAGGTGCTCCTGCTGCTTGCGGCGACGGGCGGCGATAAAGCGGAAGATCACGAAGGCAATGACCGCCAGGATCAGGATGTCGAAGATCTGCATGCCCTGGAAGCCGCCGCCCATGAACATGGACGCGAGCAGGCCACCGGCGGCGATGCCGGCCAATGGGCCTAACCAGCGCGACGCACCGCCGGCCTTGGCCGCGGCGCCTGCGGCACCGGCTGCGCCTGCAGTAGCTGCAGCACCGCCGGCACCGGCGGATGGAGCCATCTGGCTGGTCTGGTGAGTCGGTGCCGAGCCCATGCTCTTGCCGCCACCGAAGCGTTTGGCGTTGGCGTCGAGGCTCATCGTCAAGCCGATGCACAACGCCATGGCGATGCTAAGAAAACGTTTCATAAAGGGAATTCCCATTTGTGGATTGCACGCGCGCCATGTTGCACAGGTGTAGTGACAGTGGCTAGCGACATAATGTTTCGGGCTTTTGCGTAGGACTGATTCGGAATGGTCTGTAGGAGTTATTACAGATATTGGCCCGCCCTTATTAAAAACAAGGGTGGGCCAAAAACCTTCATGTACAGATCGTTCCCACGCTCCGCGTGGTAACGCGTCCCGTGACACTCTGCGTCACTGCTTTGAGAGCGGACGCGGAGCGTCCCGGGCGGCATTCCCACGCAGAGCGTGGGAACGATCAGACTTCAGACAGCCTCAAGTTTGGCGTAGCCCATCATCAGCCACTTGCTGCCCTCGGCGAAGTTCACCTGCACGCGTGCCTGGGCGCCGGCGCCTTCGAAGTTGAGGATCACGCCTTCGCCGAAGATCGCGTGCCTGACCTGCTGGCCCAGGCTGAACGGTGTTTCCGGAATCTCGGAACCGGCAAACATGGTGCTGGAGTTCTGCTGCTGGCCGCCGCCGAACGGGCGGCTGACGCTGTTGGACAGGCGCACTTCCTGGATCAGCCCCTTCGGCACTTCACGTACGAAGCGCGACACCTTGTTGTAGGTCTCGCTGCCGTACAGGCGTCGGGTTTCGGCGTAGGTCATCACCAGGTTCTGCATGGCCCGGGTAATGCCCACGTAAGCCAGGCGACGTTCTTCTTCAAGACGGCCCGGCTCTTCCAGGCTCATCTTGTGCGGGAACAGGCCTTCTTCCATGCCCACCAGGAACACATACGGGAATTCCAGGCCCTTGGCACTGTGCAGGGTCATCAGCTGGATGCTGTCTTCATGTTCGTCGGCCTGGGCGTCCCCGGCCTCCAGCGAAGCATGGCCAAGGAAGGCGGCGAGCGGCGTAAGGTCCTCTTCGTTCTCGGCATTTTCGAATGCGCGGGCGGCGCTGACCAGTTCCTCAAGGTTTTCTACCCGGGCCTGGCCTTTTTCGCCCTTCTCCGCCTCGTGGTAGGCGATCAGCCCGGATTGTTCGATTACGGTCTGGGTCATCAGATGCAGGGGCATTTCGGCGCATTTGGCCGCAAGGTTCTCGATCAGCTCGACAAACACACCCAAGGCGCCGGCTGCGCGGCCCGTCAGGCCTTTATTGGCGATGAGCAGGCGCATGGCCTCCCACATCGACACATCGGCATGGCGAGCGTGTTCGCGAATGGCCTCGACGGTTTTTTCGCCGATGCCACGGGCCGGGATATTGATCACCCGCTCCAGCGCCGCGTCGTTGCCCCGACCTTCCAGCAAGCGCAGGTAGGCCATGGCGTTCTTGATTTCCGCACGCTCGAAGAAGCGCTGGCCACCGTAGATGCGATACGGGATGCGCTCGCGCAGCAAGGCTTCTTCCAATACCCGCGATTGGGCGTTGGAGCGGTAAAGAATGGCGATATCGCTGCGCGAAAGGCCGGTTTTCAACGCACCTTCGATGGTTTCCACCACGTAGCGCGCTTCATCGTGTTCGTTGAAGGCGGCGTACAGGTTGATCGCTTCGCCTTCGCCGCCGTCGGTCCACAGCTCTTTGCCCAGGCGCCCGGTGTTGTTGGCGATCAAGGCGTTGGCGGCCTTGAGAATCCCGGCGGTGGAGCGGTAGTTCTGCTCAAGGCGGATGGTCACCGCGTCCGGGAAGTCCTCGGAGTACTGATAGATGTTCTCGATTTTCGCGCCGCGCCAGCCGTAGATCGACTGGTCGTCGTCACCCACCACCATCAGGCTGTCGCCACCCTTGGCCAGCAGGCGCAACCAGGCGTACTGCACGGCGTTGGTGTCCTGGAACTCGTCCACCAGAACGTGCCGGAAACGCTTCTGGTAATGGGCCAGCAAGCCGGGGTTGTCGCGCCACAGGTCCAGGGCACGCAACAGCAGTTCGGAGAAGTCGATCACGCCGGCGCGTGCGCAGGCCGCCTCGTAGGCTTCATAGATGCTGCGCATGGTGGCCAGGAACAAATCGCCGCTGGCCTGGATATGCTGCGGACGCAGGCCTTCGTCTTTCTGGCCGTTGATAAACCACTGGGCCTGGCGCGCCGGCCAGCGTTGCTCGTCGAGGCCCAGCTCGCGGATCACACGCTTGACCAGACGTTGCTGATCGTCGCTGTCGAGGATCTGGAATGTCTGGGCCAGTCCCGCTTCCTGCCAATGCGCCCGCAACAGGCGGTGTGCCAGGCCGTGGAAGGTGCCCACCCACATGCCGGCCGGGCTGATGCCCATCAGTTGCTCGATGCGATGGCGCATCTCGGCGGCAGCCTTGTTGGTGAACGTCACCGACAGGATGGAATGGGGCGACGCGTTCTCGACCTGGATCAACCAGGCGATACGGTGCACCAGCACTCGGGTTTTACCGGAGCCAGCACCGGCCAGGACCAACTGACGGCCAACGGGGGCCGCTACGGCCTGGCGTTGGGCATCGTTGAGGGAGTTCAGCAAAAGGGAGAGATCATCGCGCATCGGCGCATTCTAGGGTGCCGGGGGAAGACGGGCAAACCCCAATGCCGGGCGCCCGACGGAAAACCGCCTGCGGGCCAACATTCTGCGGAGCGCGGATGACCGGTCGGTCATGCGCCACAGCCCGCGTGGCGTCTCGTTCAAGCTGTCTGGAACAACGCTTTGCGCCCAACAGCCGGGCGCTTTTTATGATCTGGAGCAGTTTGGTCCGAGCGTTTGCTTGTGTATGCTCCGTCGACGTTTCGGGCTCACCATTATAAGAACACTGCCTATGACCTTTGACACTGACCTGTTCGGCCCTTCGGCGGCGCCTGCGCAGGTTATCCGCAAACATTACGCCACCCAGATGGCGGTGGAGCGGACACGCCTGTTGTATCAGGGCTCGTTGGTGCCAACCCTGCTGATGCTGGTCAATGGTTTGGTCTGCGCCTGGCTGTTGTGGAACCCCGCGCAATACCTGCTCGACAGCGCCTGGCTGGTCTGGTTGCTGGCGCTGGTGGCGATGCGGGTCATCCAGGTGGCGGCCTTTGAGTCGGCCATGCCCAGCCGCCAGGCCCAACCGGTCTGGCGCCGGATGTTCATGCTCGGCTCGGCGGTCAGCGGCCTGACCCTGTCGATCGCCGCCATCGCCCTGGTGCCCACCGACAGCTTCATGCAACAGGCCTGGGTGTTCGGCCTGATCGGCGCGGCAATGCTGTCGGCCAGCGTGGCGTATGCCGTGAGCCTCTGGGCCTTTTTGTCCTTCGCCTTGCCGTGCCTGGTGCCGATCATCGCGTACCTGTTCTGCAACGGCACCTCGCAGCAACAGGGCTGGGGCGTGCTCGGTGTAATCCTGCTGGCGTCGTTGAGCGTGGTGGCGTGGCAGGTCAACCGCCTGATCCAG
This sequence comes from Pseudomonas sp. Wu6, assembly GCF_019891515.1. Classification (NCBI taxonomy): domain Bacteria; kingdom Pseudomonadati; phylum Pseudomonadota; class Gammaproteobacteria; order Pseudomonadales; family Pseudomonadaceae; genus Pseudomonas; species Pseudomonas sp. Wu6. Next base: position 45,601 of record NZ_JAFLXH010000011.1, read on the forward strand.
CGCGGGCTGTTGCGACGTTTCCAGAACCAGGCCTTGATCGAGCATTTGCAGCAGGCCCGGCGCCGCAGCGAGCAGTTGAACCAGGCGCTGATGCGCGAAGTCGAGCAGCGTCGCCAGGTCGAACAGGACTTGCGTGACGCCCAGGCCGGCCTGCAAGACCGTATGGCCCTGCGCGGCCAGGAACTGGACGCCGCCAGCCTCGCCCTGAACAAAAGCGAGGCGCGCCTGGCCATGGCGCTGCAAGCCAGTGAGCTGGGCCTGTGGGACTGGAATCTGCAAACCGATGAGGTGCACCACACCCACCTCAAGGAGCTGTTCGGCCTGGAACCCGAGTACGTCACCGCGATGCTCAGTCATCTCAAGCCGCGCCTGCACCCCGACGACCTGCCGCTGCTCAAGCACGCGCTGGTGGAGCACCTCAAGGGCCGCAGCGAGGACTATCAGGTGGAATACCGGATACGCCATGGCGACGGGCATTGGGTGTGGATCGAGGACCGTGGGCGTGCGGTGGAGCGTTCGCCTGGTGGGCGGGTGATCCGCATGCTCGGTACGCGGCGCGACATCAGTGCCGGCAAGGCCCTGGAAGAACAGCAGCGGCTTGCCTCGACGGTGTTCGAGGCGGCCAGCGAGGGCATCGTGATTCTCGACCCCAACTACGTGCTGATCGCGGTCAACCAGGCGTTCAGCCGCGTCACCGGTTTTGACATCGACGACATGCTCGGGCGCAATGTCGTGGAGTTACCCTGCAGTCGCGATGCCCGGCGGCACTTCCCGGTGATTCGCCAGGCACTGCTCAGCCACGGCACCTGGCAGGGCGAGCTGGTGGAGACGCGCAAGAACGGCGAGCTGTACCCGCAGTGGCTGCACCTGAGCGTGGTGCGCGATGCTCGCGGCAATGTCAGTCATATCGTCGGTTTTTTCGCCGATCTGTCCGCGCGGCGCGAGTCCGAGGAGCGCATGCGCTACCTCACTCATTACGATGAGCTGACGGGCCTGGCCAATCGTTCGCTGTTTCGCGAGCGGCTGCGCGAAGCGCATCAGCGCGTGCGTCAGGGTGGGCGCAGCCTGGCGCTGCTGCACATCAACCTCGACCGTTTCAAGCTGCTCAATGACAGCCTGGGCCATGAAGTGGCCGACCAGCTATTGCAGAAGATGGCACGGCGGCTGATCAACGCACTGCCGGAAGCCGACACCATTGCCCGCCTGTCCGGTGACGAATTCGCGGTGCTGTTCGATGCCTATGGCAACTTGTCGAGCCTGGCGCGCGTGGCGACCCGGCTCTTGGCAAAGCTGCGCGTGCCGGTGACAGTGGAGGGCCATGAGCTGGTGGTCAGCGCCTCCATGGGCGTCAGCCTGCTGCCGGATAATGCGCGGGAAATTTCTGCGCTGGTCAGCCAATCGAATATGGCGATGCAGCACGCCAAGCACCTGGGCGGGAATAATTTCCAGTTCTACACCGACAGCCTGCAAGCCAGCACCCTGGAGCGCCTGCAGCTGGAAAACCATCTGCGCAAGGCCATCGACGAAGGCCAGCTCACGGTGTTCTACCAACCCAAACTGTGCCTGGCCACCGGCAAGCTCAATGCGGTGGAGGCCCTGGTGCGCTGGGAACACCCGCAATGGGGCCTGGTGCCGCCGGGGGACTTTATCGGTCTGGCCGAAGAAACCGGCCTGATCGTGCCGTTGGGCGAGGCGGTGTTGCGCAAGGCCTGCTGGCAGGCCTGTGAGTGGCAGCGTCAGGGGCTGGCGCCGATTCGCGTGTCGGTGAACCTGTCGGTGCATCAGTTGCGCCAGGGCAAGCTGGTCAGCCTGGTGCGCCAGGTGCTGGAAGAGACCGGGCTGGACCCGCAATACCTCGAGTTGGAACTGACCGAAAGTCAGCTGCTCGACAGTGTCGAGCACATCATCACGACCTTCCGGCAGTTGCGCGAGCTGGGTGTGAAGCTGGCCATCGATGATTTCGGTACTGGCTATTCATCCCTCAGCTACCTCAAGCGTATTCCGGTGGACTACGTGAAGATCGACCAGACCTTTATCCGCGGGCTCGGCCAGGGGCGTGAGGACGCCGCCATTACCCGGGCGATCATCGCCATGGCCCACGGGTTGGCGCTCAAAGTGGTGGCCGAAGGCGTGGAAGATCAGCAGCAACTGGATTTCCTGCGAAGCGAGGGGTGCGACGAGGTGCAGGGCTATCTGATCAGCCGACCGATGCACCCCGAGGGGCTGGCGGATTTGTTACGGCAAAATCCGGAATTTCCTTAATGACTCGGGGGCAGCCCCTGTGGCTACAAAGCCTCTACCCTTAATTTCAGTGGGGGGCAGGGCGATTTAGTGCTGCATCAGGCGGGCAAAACGGCAATTCTTGTAGTATAACTACAAGCTTGCTACATCCCTGGCGTCTGCCAATAACAAGAGTCCTGCCCTTTGAACCTGTTGCAACATATCGCCCAGTCGCGCCACCTGTTACGCAAATCGGAACTCAAGGTTGCCGATCACGTGCTGCTTGACCCTGCGGCTGTGATGCACAGTTCCATGGCTGATCTGGCCCACAGCGTGGGCATCAGCGAGCCGACCATCGTGCGCTTCTGCCGCGCCATCGGTTGCTCCGGGTTTCAGGATTTGAAACTCAAGTTGGCCCAAAGCCTGGCCGCCGGGGCGAGCTTCGGCCAGTTTGCGATCCATGAAGACGACTCCGTCGCCGACTACAGCCTGAAAATCTTCGACACCACGTTGCATACGCTGATGGAAGTGCGCGAGAAGCTCGACCCGGTGGAGCTGCAAAAGGCCGTGACCGCGATGTCCCAGGCCCAGCGCGTGGAGTTCTACGGCTTTGGTGCTTCCGGTGCGGTGGCGGCCGACGCCCAGCATAAGTTTTTCCGCCTGCTGCTCACGGCGGCGGCCTACAGCGACCCGCACATGCAGGCGATGTCGGCGGTGACCTTGAAGCCCACCGACGTGGCCATCTGTATTTCCCAGTCCGGTCGCTCCAAAGACCTGCTCATCACCGCCAACCTGGTGCGTGAAAGCGGCGCTTCGCTGATTACCCTGTGCCCGAGCCAGACGCCATTGGCGGAGCTGTCTACGGTGAACCTGGCGATCGACGTGCATGAAGACACTGAGATCTACACGCCGCTGACCTCGCGCATTGCTCATCTGGTGGTGATCGACGTTTTGGCGATGGGGGTTGCCATGGCCCGCGGACCGAGCCTGGTCAACCACCTCAAGAGCGTGAAGCGCAGTTTGCGCAGCCTGCGACTGTCGCCCAAGTCGGTCAAAGCCCTCGACGACTGAACTGTACACAGATCCAAAATGTAGGAGCGAGCTCGCTCGCGAAAAACGTCAACGATAACGCGTGCTTTCTGAATGAACGCGGTGCCTGTGAATTTTTCGCGAGCAAGCTCGCTCCTACAGAGGGCACTAGGGCAAGCCCCCTTTTTGTGTGTCCAGAATCTTCATCGCACTGTCATCGCCCCGTCATCCCTCGCACCCATCCTGTACTCCCCGCACTCGCATTGGGAGACTCCAAAATGGCCCGGACCTACGAAGACAGCAACAGCACCGTCAAGACCCGTCGTCAGCAGGAAGACCAGCGCCGCATGGCGTTCCGTCGCGCAATCGAAGACCGCTGTGACCAGCGCCAGCTGCTGCAGAGCATCAGTGACTACCCGGAACTGCATTGGCAGGCGCCCTTGGCTGCCCAGCGAAGCGCTCAGCCAGGGCGCTGATCTGTACCCGTTCGCTGCGGATAAAGCCCAGGAACGCATGGGCCACCGGTGACAGCCGCTTGGCTTTGGCTTGCACCAGGCACCAACTGCGGTACAGCGGCAGTTCTTCCACCGCCAGCTCCTTGAGCCCGCCGGTGGCCAGTTCCAGGTTCAAGGCGTGGCGCGTCAGCAGGGCCACGCCTAAACCGGCGACCACGCACTCACGCTGCGCCTCGGCCGAGGCCACTTCCACGGTCTGGGTGAAGTGCACGCGTTTTTCCTTGAAGTACTCTTCGCACGCCAGGCGTGTGCCGGAACCCGGTTCGCGGATGAGCAGGGTGTAGGGTTCCAGGTCCTGCAGGCGTAGCGGCCCTTTCAGGCTCAACGGATGATCCGGCAGCGCCACGGCGACGATCGGGTTATTCAGGAACGGCAGGAATTCCAGGCCCATGTCCTGGGGCACCATGGACATGATCACCAGGTCGTCGCGGTTGTCCGAGAGCCGGCGGATCACCTGGGCGCGATTGACCACGGTCAGGTGCAATTGCACCTCCGGGTGCTGGCGCTTGAAGGCGGCGAACAGGTGCGGCACGAAGTATTTGGCGCTGGACTCCACCGCCAGCTTCAATTGGCCCTGCAGTGAGCCCTGCATGTCCGAGAGCTGCATATCGAGGTTTTCCAGGCGGCCGAAAATATCCCGGCTGGCCCGTTGCAGGGCTTCGGCGGCCTCGGTCATGTAGAGCTTTTTGCCGACATAGTCGAACAGCGGCTGGCCGATCAGCTCTTCGAGCTGGCGAATTTGCAGGCTGACGGCCGGTTGAGTCAGGGACATTTCCTCGGCTGCACGGCTGTAGGAGCGCAAATCACACACTTCATTGAAAATCTGCAACTGACGCAATGTCATACGCATCAATGACTTACGCATTAGATAGTTCCCCGCTCAGCAATCATCCCGCCAACTATAAGTCTTTACTTATACACAACCCAATAATTATTGATTTTTGTTAATCCATCCGTGCGCTTAGTGTGTGTCTCGCGACTGTCATGAAACATTTGGTCACGCGCTGACCTTGCTACTAAGGTCAAAGACGCAGCAATCGGCTCAAGGGAATTTCCAAGTGATAAAAAAGATCCTGATCGCCAACCGTGGTGAAATTGCCGTACGAATCGTGCGTGCCTGCGCCGAGATGGGCATTCGCTCGGTCGCGGTTTATTCGGACGCCGACCGCCACGCGTTGCACGTCAAGCGTGCCGACGAAGCCCACAGCATCGGGGCCGAGCCCCTGGCCGGTTACCTGAACCCGCGCAAGCTGGTGAACCTGGCCGTGGAAACCGGCTGCGATGCACTGCACCCCGGCTACGGTTTCCTGTCGGAAAACGCCGAGCTGGCGGACATATGTGCCGAACGCGGGATCAAATTCATCGGCCCGTCCGCCGAAGTCATCCGCCGCATGGGCGACAAGACCGAAGCGCGGCGCAGCATGATCAAGGCCGGTGTGCCGGTCACGCCGGGCACCGAAGGCAACGTCGCCGACATCCATGAAGCCCTCACCGAAGGCGACCGTATCGGTTACCCGGTGATGCTCAAGGCCACCTCCGGTGGTGGCGGTCGTGGTATTCGCCGTTGCAACAGCCGCGAAGAACTCGAACAAGCCTTCCCCCGGGTGATTTCCGAAGCCACCAAGGCGTTCGGTTCGGCGGAAGTGTTTCTGGAAAAGTGCATCGTCAATCCCAAGCACATCGAGGCGCAGATCCTCGGTGACAGCTTTGGCAACGTGGTGCACCTGTTCGAGCGTGATTGCTCGATCCAGCGCCGCAACCAGAAGCTCATTGAAATCGCCCCCAGCCCGCAGCTGACCCCGGAACAGCGCGCCTACATCGGCGACCTGTCGGTACGCGCGGCCAAGGCTGTGGGCTACGAGAACGCCGGCACCGTGGAGTTCCTGCTCGCCGAGGGCGAGGTGTACTTCATGGAGATGAACACCCGGGTGCAGGTGGAACACACCATCACCGAGGAAATCACCGGGATCGACATCGTCCGCGAGCAGATTCGTATCGCCTCGGGCCTGCCGCTGTCGGTGAAACAGGAAGATATCCAGCACCGAGGTTTTGCGTTGCAGTTCCGCATCAACGCCGAAGACCCGAAGAACAACTTCCTGCCCAGCTTCGGCAAGATCACCCGTTACTACGCCCCCGGCGGCCCCGGTGTGCGTACCGACACGGCGATCTACACCGGCTACACCATCCCGCCGTTCTACGACTCCATGTGCCTGAAACTGGTGGTGTGGGCGTTGACCTGGGAAGAAGCCATGGACCGCGGCCTGCGCGCCCTGGACGACATGCGCCTGCAAGGCGTGAAGACCACCGCCGCCTATTACCAGGAAATCCTGCGCAACCCGGAATTCCGCAGCGGCCAGTTCAATACCAGCTTCGTGGAAAGCCACCCTGAGCTGACCAACTACTCGATCAAGCGCAAACCCGAAGAGCTGGCCCTGGCCATCGCCGCCGCCATCGCCGCCCACGCAGGCCTGTGAGGAATATAACAATGAGCAAAAAGATCTTCGTAACCGACACCATCCTGCGCGACGCTCACCAATCGTTGCTGGCGACCCGCATGCGCACCGATGACATGCTGCCGATCTGCGACAAGCTCGACAAAGTCGGCTACTGGTCTCTGGAAGTCTGGGGCGGTGCCACCTTTGACGCTTGCGTACGGTTCCTCAAAGAAGACCCGTGGGAGCGCCTGCGCCAACTGCGCGCCGCGTTGCCCAACACGCGCCTGCAAATGCTGCTGCGCGGCCAGAACCTGCTGGGCTACCGCCACTACAGCGACGATGTGGTCAAAGCCTTTGTCGCCAAGGCCGCGGTCAACGGGATCGATGTGTTCCGTATCTTCGATGCGATGAACGACGTACGAAACCTGCGCGTGGCCATTGAAGCGGTCAAGGCCGCCGGCAAGCACGCCCAGGGCACCATCGCCTACACCACCAGCCCGGTGCACACTGTCGACGCCTTCGTGGCCCAGGCCAAGCAATTGGAGTCCATGGGCTGTGACTCGATCGCGATCAAGGACATGGCCGGCCTGCTGACCCCTTACGCCACCGGCGAACTGGTCAAGGCGCTCAAAGCCGAGCAGAACCTGCCGATCTTTATCCACTCCCACGACACCGCCGGCCTGGCCGCGATGTGCCAGCTCAAGGCCATCGAAAACGGTGCCGACCATATCGACACCGCCATCTCCAGCTTCGCCTGGGGCACCAGCCACCCGGGCACCGAGTCGATGGTCGCGGCCCTCAAAGGCAGCGAGTTCGACACCGGCCTCGATCTGGAACTGCTGCAGGAAATCGGCCTGTACTTCTACGCCGTGCGCAAGAAATACCACCAGTTTGAAAGCGAGTTCACTGCCGTCGACACCCGCGTGCAAGTCAACCAGGTACCGGGTGGGATGATTTCCAACCTGGCCAACCAGTTGAAAGAGCAGGGCGCCCTGAACCGTATGAGCGAAGTGCTGGCCGAAATCCCGCGCGTGCGTGAAGACCTCGGCTTCCCGCCGCTGGTCACGCCCACGTCGCAGATCGTCGGCACCCAGGCGTTCTTCAACGTGCTCGCCGGTGAGCGCTACAAGACCATCACCAACGAAGTGAAGCTCTACCTGCAGGGTGGCTACGGCAAGGCCCCGGGCACGGTGAACGAAAAGCTGCGCCGTCAGGCCATCGGCAGCGAAGAGGTCATCGACGTTCGCCCGGCTGATTTGCTCAAGCCGGAAATGACCAAGCTGCGCGGTGAAATCGGCGCGTTGGCCAAGTCCGAAGAAGACGTGCTGACCTACGCCATGTTCCCGGATATCGGGCGCAAATTCCTCGAAGAACGCGACGCCGGCACCCTGGCCCCTGAGGTGCTGCTGCCGATTCCGGAAGCCGGCGGAGTCGCCCGTGCCAGCGGCGAAGGCGTGCCGACCGAGTTCGTCATCGACGTGCACGGCGAAAGCTACCGCGTGGATATCACCGGGGTGGGCGTGAAGGCCGAAGGCAAGCGCCACTTTTACCTGTCCATCGACGGCATGCCGGAAGAAGTGGTGTTCGAACCGCTCAACGAATTCGTCAGCAGCGGCGGCAGCAAGCGCAAGCACGCTACCGAACCGGGCCATGTCAGCACGGCGATGCCGGGCAATATCGTCGATGTGCTGGTCAAGGAGGGCGACGTGGTCAAGGCCGGCCAGGCCGTGTTGATCACTGAAGCCATGAAAATGGAAACCGAAGTCCAGGCCGCCATTGCCGGCAAGGTGTCCGCCGTTCATGTGGCCAAGGGCGACCGGGTCAACCCGGGTGAGATCCTGATTGAGATCGAAGGCTGAATCCAGCCTTCGACGTGACCGCTTAATCCTCGGGGGGGCAGGTGCCCTCCTTTTTTTTGCCCGAGATTCAGGCCTCGGCGGCAGGCTTTTGGTGCTTGAAGCTGACAAAGACGCCGGTGGCTGTGTAGATCAGTTCCGGGGTCAGGGTTGCAAGGTGACTGGTGACCCGCTCGAAACGGCCTTCAATCTGTGCGGCGTCGACGACACGTAGTTGGCGGTTGAGCAGTTCATCATGTTCATGCTCTATCTGGATATTCAGCGTCGCGCCCGCGAGGCTGGCACGGTTGCCGACTTTCAGGGTGCTGTGTGCTTCGCCCTGGCCCACCTTGAAAACCAGGGTCGAACCCGCTGCCATGTTCAGGTCGCGTTTGATTCGATCTTGGTTTTTCAAGACCGGGTCGAGCAACAGCGTGCCGGCGACGTCGAGTTCGTTCACCGTGCCTCCGGCATAGGTAGCACCCTGTTCAACCGTGACCGTGCCGCCGATGCGGTTCTGGTTGATCAAGGTGGCGCCGCTCTGAACCCGGCCGCGCTGGTTGGCCTCCAGTGCGCCGGTCAGGGTCCAGGTGCCTGCATTGACGTCCAGATGCTGAAACTGGCGGGCGCCGTTGAACGTGCCGCCCTCGATATCTTCGAGGATGACCTGGTTGGTACCGCTGCCGCCGTCCACCTCGCCCCTGAATCGGGCCTGGCCGCGCACAATCAACACGTCGTTGCCCCCGCCCATGTCCAGGGCAATGCCGTTGCCCCCGCTGATCAGGCCGTTATTGACGACCCTGTCGTTGAAGTTGCCTAGCAGGTTCACCCCATAGCCGTTGCGACCTCTGATGGTGCCATTGTTGACCAGCAACGTGCTGCCAACGTCAGGCCCAGCGCTCCCGTTATCGACCAGCACGCCATATTGCTTGCCGCTGATGAGGCCGTGATTATAGATGTCGTCGCCGGCCTCCACCTGCACGGTCGCCGACACTGGATAGAACGCTTGAGAGGGATAGACTGCGGACTGGGTGGGTACTTGCGACATTGGATTTCGACCTCACGTGTGCTGGAGGTCGAAAACTAACGCAAGGAAAAGCTCGTTGCTGTCGGCGGTAGCACCGAGGATTGTGAGAGGGTTCGCTATTGAAGTGGACGCTTACGACGCTCGGTTAAAAGCTCATCGTCCATTGCCCCTTGACGCCTTGATTGCGGCTATGGGTACCCGCCTGGCCGCTGTAGCTCAGGCCCAGCGTGTGTTGGCTGGACAAGGCCAGGTCTACGCCGGCGTTCACGTCCAGGCTGTCGCGATCCAGTGACGTACCCGTGATGGTAAAGCCGTCCAGTGCCACTGGAACGTTGCGATAGGATTGGCGCACCTGGCTGTCGACTGCGCCGTAGAGATGTTTCCAGCCGGTGCTGAGGTGGGGTGTCAGGCTGACCTGATTATCGAACCGGTACACCGTCGCCAGGCGCAGACCCACCGTACTGCTCAGGTTCTGCTGGGTCTGCGCGCCGACGTTGAGCGCGGTCAGGCCACCGCTTTCCTTGAAACTGTCGCGGTGATAACGCTGGTAGCCAAGGCCGACGAAGGGCTCGACGCGCAAGTCCTGGCTGCCCAATTGATAGCCCAGTTCCGAGAACAGCGTTTGGCTTTGGGCATCGTAATGAGACTTGAGCTGATCCTTGTAATCGAGCAGATTGACGTTGCGCCGGTTGGTCCCGGCGTGGCTGCTGTAGATCGCACCCAGGCGCAGGGCCAGCGGTCCGTCCTGGCGCACGGCGTAGGCACCCAGATGCAAACTGTCCAGCTCGGCGGAAAAGCGCTGGGCGTCAAGATTACTCGTGGACTTGGCACCCATCACCCCCACACGCCAGGCGTGGTCGACCGCCCAGTCGGCTCCCAGCAACAGCCCACGGGTGCGGTGCTTCAGGCCGGCGCTGCCGCTGCGTGAATCGAGGTGGCCGTCGTTGCCCAGGCCCTGCACCCAAACGTGATTATTCTCGTCGGCAGGCAAGGCGCGCAGGGTCGAGAGTAATTGGTTGCTGATCTGGCCGGTGACGGCGTGGCTGGCGGTGGCCAGGTTAGCGTTTTGGCTGCCGGCCAATTGTTCAAGGGCTGCGCCGATCCCGCCGGGCTGTGCGGCCAGTGCTTCATTTGCTTTCTGCAGGTCCTTTATCTCTTCCGAGGTCAGCTCCCCGGAGGTCAGCAAATCAAGCAGAGCGGGCTCCAGCACCTTGGCGACCTGCACGCCGTTGTAGGACGTGGCTTGTCCAATGAGGTAACCGGCGTAGGGCGGCGGGGAAGGTGGCGTATCGAACTCGGGTTCGAAGGCCCACTCAGTCTCGGCCGAATCGTAAGGCTGATGAAAAAACGGCCTGTATTCAATATCGCCGCGTGCTTGCGCGGGTTGAACACTGATGGCCACTGCAAGGCTGATGAACGCAGCGATTCTGGAGGGTATAAAAGACATGAATTCCCGACCTCTGATGAATGAGGCGGGGAATGTAGCGAGGTCGTCGAGGGATAACTGTCAGGCCACTGACCGCTGGTTTGCGGGAGTTGTCCTTAGTGGGGTGCGATTAAAAGCTCATCCGCCATTGGCTGGTCATGGCGTATTTAAATTGCATTTTAATGCGTAAATTATCAGTTTCGAACGTTCTGGATGCACTATATTGCGTTAATAACGCCTCGAACCCTTCAGAAGGTGCATTAAATTGCAGACTGGCCGCGCCTACTCGTTGATATTGCAGATTTTTACCGCTGGGTACTGGCGTGACGCAATGCGCCTGGAGTTTCCCGAGCCGCAAAAGGGTTTTGCCGGGCCTTGCAGGTTCCATTATCGACAGGATTACCTTGTCGATAATCTTGACGACATCCAACGGCCTTTCCACACCTGCGTCAGTGCACGGTTTCCACTGGAGTGGGACGTTTCAGTGCTCAAATCAGCACCTGCCTTTTTGCACGATATTGCGCCAGCCGGTTCTGCCAAACGGTTTTTAATGCAGCGCACGGGTCGTGAGAAACCGCAGGGGGTTGATGATGATTTGTTTTTGCTTGGGCGCAGCACACCGGCTCCGATCGGAAATATGCGTATCAAGGAGTCCGTGCTGGCTCTGGACGGCGAGGTACCGATGGGTTTTTCACGACATGACGTGACCAGCCGCAACAGCGGTTTTCTTGAATATGCCTATGAGCAGGGCGCTGCAATAGGCGGTGCTACCGGCGCCGGCGGCGAAGCACCCAAGCTGTTGATGAGCCAGGGCGCGGACGGCCTGCTGTATCCTGACGCCATCCTGAATGACGACGACGTCGCTCAGCATTGGTTCATCAAGTTCCCGCGCAACCAGGCCACTCAGAACGATCAGGACATCCTGAGAAGTGAATACCACTATTACAAGGCACTTCATGCGCTTGGAATCGAGACTGTAGCCGCCGAAGGATTGGCCTTGGAAGAGGCTACAAAGCCGAGTCTGTGGGTGCATCGTTTTGATCGCAGACTGGGCGAAAATGGTGTTGAAAGGCTGGCAGTCGAGTCGATCTATTCGCTGGCCGGAGTGACCACTCCCGGCAGCTACATGGATCATTCGGAGGTCGTGAGACTGCTGGTCGAGCAATGGCGAGCCGCAGGGCAAGAGGGTCAGGTTGCCGATCTTGTTGCAGAGTACCTGCGCCGAGACCTGCTGAATAAGGTATTGGGCAACTCGGACAACCATGGGCGAAATACGTCGATTATCCGAGAGCCTAAAGCGCTGAGACTGGCGCCTATTTATGACTTGGCGCCCATGGTCATGGACGCAGAGGCTGTCACGCGAACCACCAAGTGGCCTAAAGCATTGGAAAAAGCGGGAGATATCAATTGGAAAGGCGTCTGCGAGGCCCTTTCCGACATTGTTGATCCCGAGCAAAGCTTTGAACGGTTGCGACAAGCAGCGCAGCAGCTGCGTGCATTACCGGATCTTCTGGCTGCAAGCGGCCTGCCCGCTGTGACGCTGAATCATCCCAGCATCCCACTTGGAAAACTGGACCTGCGCCTGAAGCAATGGGGGCTGCGATGACGGTCTCACTGGATGCTCGTGCCTTGTTGATTGAAAGTGTTGAGCACGGCTTGGCTGATGGTTCGCTCGAACTGGGCGACGCCGTGCGTCGCTTGCGCACCGAAGTGACGGGCCTGCACCAAAGCCAGTTCGCCAGGATGTGCAAAATCTCCGTTCGCACCTTGGTGCATATCGAGCACGGCGAGGGCAACCAAACCCTGAAATCGCTGAATGCGGTGCTCCGTCCCTTCGGTTTGCAGATGGGTGTGGTCAAAGTGCGACGCAAGGGGTTCTAAGCGTCAACCGCGGCGCACATACCCCTTGCCGAAATGTCGCTCCATGCGCGCCTGGATCAGCTCCAGCCCGAGGGACATTACCCAGTAAATGATCGCCGCCGTGGTGAGCATCTCGATGTAGCGGTAGCTCGAGCGGCCGTAGGACTGCGCCAGGAACATCACTTCCCACACGCCCATCACCGAGATCAGCGACGAGTCCTTGAGCATCGAGATGAACTGGTTGGTGGCCGGCGGGATGATGGTGCGCATGGCCTGGGGCAGGGTGACATGCCAGAAGATCGCCCGGTCACGCATGCCCAGGGCCAACGCCGCTTCCCGTTGGCCATGGGGCACGCCGAGGATGCCGGCGCGGAAAATCTCGCTCAGGTAGGCGCCGTAGTTCAGCGATAAGGCGATGATGCCGGCGACGATCGCGCCCGGCACCAGGCCCAGTTGCGGCAAGCCCAGGTAAATCAGCAGGATCTGGATCAGCAACGGCGTGCCGCGAAAGAACGAGGCGTAGAAACTGGCAATGCCAAACGCCACCGCGCTTTTCGACAGGCGCCCCAGGGCGGTGACAAACCCCAATATCGACGACGCAACGATGGCGCACAGGCACAAAAACAGCGTCAGCGCCGCGCCTTGCAGGAAGCCATTGGGCGCAAGGTGCAGGCCGACCAGGTTGGGCAGCTTGTCGAGGATGATCGAGAACTTCAGGTCAAAGCTCAGGAAGAAACTCGCAAACAGCGCGAGCAGCGCCGCCCAGGTCAGGTAAAGCCGTATACGAAAGCTCATCGGCTGATATCGGCGCCGATCCATTTTTGCGACAGCTTGCTCAAGGTGCCGTCCTGTTTGAGCTGGGCGAAGACCTCACGCACTTTGCTGTCCCACTGCGCGTCGCCTTTTTCGATGGCCACCGAGTTGGGCTCCGAATACAGCGGCTCGCCTGCCAGCTTGAAGCGCTTGTCCTGGGTCAGGCGCGGCTGCGCGGTGACCAGGTTGGTGAGGATCGCATCCAGGCGCACGCCCGCGCCCAGTCCGAGGTCCTGGAATGCCACGTTGTCGGTGTCGTACGGGGCAATCTGCACATCCTCGAACGGGTACTGCAACTGCGTGTCCTCGGCGCCTTCGATCACCAGGTTCTTGTTCAGGTAGCTTTCATAGCTGGAGGCGCTGGTGAGGCCGACTTTCTTGCCGCTCAGGTCTTTGGCTGCATGGATGCGATCATCCTTGGCATTGACCACGATGACGGCGGGCGAGGCGTAGTACTCCACCGGGAAATCGAACACCTCGGCGCGTGCCTTGCTCGGGGTCATGGAGCAGATGCAAATGTCGTAGCGCCCGCTCCAGCGGCCGGCGGCAATGACGTCCCATGAAGGCGTTTCCAGGCGCAGCTTGACCCCAAGCTTTTGCGCCACGGCCTTGGCCACATCCACGTCGAAGCCGTCGAGCTGGTTCTGCTCGTTGAGGAATGAAAACGGCGGATAGCTTTCCATCAGCACCCCGACCAGCTCTTTCTTCTGCTCGATACGGTCCAGGGTGGCACCGCCAAAGGCTTGGGTTGAAGCGGCCAACATCGTCAGGCCCAGGGCCAACAGCGGTCGTAATTTCAAAATCGAGCACCTGAATAAAAAAGAGGTTGTTATTAACCGAACGGTACGCATTAAATAGTTATAAGAACGACTCTCATAGTGAGTTATTTTCATAAGCATATGAGTAAAAAGCATATGGGTACAACAAACACCGTAATTCTCGATGGCGGCATGGGCCGTGAACTGCAACGCCGTGGCGCGCCGTTCCGCCAGCCGGAATGGTCGGCGCTGGCCCTGAGCGAGGCGCCGCAAGCGGTAGAGGCGGTGCACACGGCCTATATCGACAGCGGTGCCGACGTGATTACCAGCAACAGCTACGCGGTGGTGCCGTTTCATATCGGCGAAGCGCGGTTCGCGCAGGAGGGCCAGGCGCTGGCCGCATTGGCTGGTGAGTTGGCGCGACGGGCGGTGAAGGCCTCGGGCAAGTCGGTGCGCGTCGCCGGTTCATTGCCACCGTTGTTTGGCTCCTATCGGCCCGACCTGTTCCTGCCTGAGCGGGTCAGCGAATTGCTGACACCGCTGGTGCAGGGATTGGCGCCTCACGTTGACCTGTGGCTGGCGGAAACCCAAAGCTCCATCGTTGAAGCGCAAGCGATTCATGCCGGCCTGCCGCAGGATGGCAAGCCGTTCTGGCTGTCGTTTACCTTGAAAGATGAGGATACCGATGAGGTGCCGCGCCTGCGTTCCGGCGAGCCGGTGGCGGAGGCCGCCGAGGCGGCGGCGCAGTTGGGCGTGCAGGTGTTGCTGTTCAACTGCAGCCAGCCCGAAGTGATCGGCGCGGCGATCGATGCGGCGCGGGCAACCTTCGAGCGATTGGGCGTCGCCATTCAGATCGGCGCCTACGCCAATGCCTTCCCGCCGCAACCCAAGGAAGCCACGGCCAACGATGGCCTGGACCCGTTGCGCGACGATCTCGACCCGCCGGGTTACCTGCACTGGGCGGCGGATTGGCAGGCGCGCGGCGCCAGTCATTTGGGCGGCTGCTGCGGCATTGGGCCGGAGCATATTGCGGTATTGGCCGAGCGCCTTTCCAACTGATTCACCGCAGATCAAAACTGTGGGAGGGGGCTTGCCCCCGATGGCCATGGGTATCTACACAACTCTGTAGCGCCCAACCGTAATGTAACCACGATGCGAAGCGAGTCGCTCTTGATCTTGATCTTAGGCGCCCCGTTAAACCACGCTGGCCGAACGCAGGCTTGAATCCGTGGGTAACCCGGCAGGACGCCGGGTTAGCCGCACTGGGCCATGGATGGCCCATTGCGGCGGCCCACGGATTCAAGCCGGAGAGAGGGCACACCGAGCATTAGCGAGGTGCCGAGTGGTGGGGCAAGAGCGTTTTGCTTACTTTTGCGCTTTTCAAAAGTGAGCCGCCGTCAGGGCGGAACCCTAAGTGGCCGTTACCGCAGAAACGGATATGTACTCGTTCCAATCCAACATCCTGGTCGGCCAGAGGCCGCCATCGGGGGCAAGCCCCCTCCCACATGTTTTGTGTTGCGAGTGAGGTTCAGGTTCGGCATTCGGCCAGTGTTCTGATCTGACCGGAACCGGCCTGGTTCTCCTCCGACAACCACGCCTCAAACCCCGCGCCAATCTTCGGCCATTCCGAATCCAGCATCGAATACCACGCCGTATCCCGGTTCTGCCCCTTGACCACCATATGCTGGCGGAACACGCCTTCAAAACTGAACCCCAGGCGCTCGGCTGCATACCTGGAGCGCGCATTGCCGTTGTTGCACTTCCATTCCAGGCGGCGGTAGCCCTGCTCGAACGCGTACTTGGCCAGCAGGTACACCGCTTCGGTACTTTTTGGCGAACGCTGCATCGGTGCGCCAAAGGTGACGTGGCCGATTTCAATACGCCCGTGAGCGGGGACGATGGACATCAGGCTGAGGATGCCCTGGACCTGGCCGCTTGCGCGGTCGACCACGCTGAAGAAATACGGGTCGCTGCTGGCGGCATGGTTGTTCAGCCAGGCATCGAAGGCGCTGCGCTCGGGAAAAGGGCCGTAGGGCAAAAAGTCCCACAACGTCGGGTCGGCACCGGGGCCCTCGAGGGCTTGCCACAGTTGTTCGGCGTGACGCGCCGGGTCGAGCTTTTCCAGGCGAATGAAGCGCCCTTCAAGCAGTTGCGCGGCAGGCGCGGGGGCGCCTTTCCAGTCGGCGGGGGAAGTGACCATGCTGCGCTCCTTAAAGACCTTTGCGAAATTGGATGAAACCTGGGCGTTCAGCGATGCGTTCGTACAGTTGAATCGCGGTGGCGTTGGTCTCGTGGGTCAACCAGTGCACCTTGCAGCAGCCATCGGCCTTGGCGGTGGCGTAGACGAATTCGATCAGCTTGCGGCCCACGCCAGTGCCACGTTGGGCTGGGTCCACCAGCAAGTCCTGCAGGTAGCAGGAGTTCTCGATGCTCCAGTTGGAACGATGGTAGATGAAGTTGACCATGCCCACTGCCTTGCCGTCCTACCAGGCGAGTGCCGAATGAGTCGGCTCGCGGGCGTCGATCAGGCGTTGCCAGGTGCTTTGGCTGACGGCGTCCGGCAGTTCGGTGTTGTAGAACTTCAAATACGCCTGCCACAACGGGAGCCAGGCGGTGTGGTCGGCGGCGGTGACTTGGCGAATGTCGATCTGGCTCATTGTGCAACTCCTTGGGGAATAAAGCGGGCGAGGGCCTGGTCACGCACATCGGTACTGGCGGCCAGGCCTTCGCGCACGCCGGCCACGTCGGCCGCGCTGCGGTTCTGGCTGAGCTTGCGCTTGCCGATCACGCGTTCGATGGGCAGGGCGAAGCCGACGATGGCCTTGAGCATGCCGTCAATGTAGTCCGCCGGTGCGTCACTGACCGCCCAGGGTTGGGCGCGGCCACTTTCATGGCGCTCGGTGAGGGCGCTGACCACCTTGAGCAATCGCTCGGCGTCGTTGAACACCTGCGCCTTGCCATAGGCGTGCACGGCCATGTAGTTCCAGGTCGGCACCACTTTGCCGTGTTCGGCTTTGGCCGGGTAAAACGCCGGACTGACATAGGCGTCGGCCCCCGCGAAGATCACCAGCGCCTCATGGCCATTTTGCAGCTCGCGCCATTGCGGGTTGGCCTTGGCCAAGTGCCCGTAAAGCGTGCCGTTGGGACCTTCATCGGGGTTGAGCAGCAGTGGCAGGTGGCTGGCTTGCAGGCCGTTTTCTCCCACGGTCACCAACTGCGCCAGACGGGTGTGCTGGATCAGTTGCTGGAGTTGGGGCAAATCATCGATGGCAAAGGCGCGGGGGGTGTACATGGGAAATTTTCCTTGGCGAATGCCTGCATCCTAGGCAGGCTATTGGTTCGTTGTAAGAGCCATCTAGCGCTATTTTCATAGGTCCAATATGCCGTCCATCGCGCCGCCTTTATCCTTCAACCCTGCCGGTATTGAACTGGACCGCCGCCAGGGCCTGACGCGCCAACTCTATGAGGCCCTGCGCCAGCGCGTGCTGGATGGACGGTTGGTCAGTGGTACACGGTTACCCGCTACCCGTGATCTGGCGGCGGCACTGTCGATCTCTCGCAACAGCGTCGTGCGCGCCTACGATCAGCTGTACGCGGAAGGGTTTATCGAAAGTCGGGTGGGAGATGGCACCTATGTCGCCCAATTGCCGATGCCGAAAAAACTATCCACACAAGTATCCACAGGGTTTTCAACAGGCTTATCCCCAGGGTTATCCACAAAATGGGCGGATTTACCGGAACATCTTGACGATGAAGTTATCCACAGCACGGGCTTGGCGCGGGTAAAAAATCATCACCTGCCTCAACCGCCCTCAGGCCCACCTCGTGCTTTTCGCGTGGGCGTGCCGGCCTTCGACCTGTTCCCGTTTGAAGTGTGGGCCAAGCTCAACGGGGCGTTCTGGCGCAAACCCGACCTGGAACAGCTGTGTTATGGCGACCCGGCAGGTGACAGCCGCCTGCGTGGCTTGATTGCCGCGTACCTGCGCAGCTCACGGGGTATGCAGTGCACGGCTGAACAAATTGTGATCACCAGTGGTGCACAGCAGGCAATCAGCCTTTGTGCACAGCTGCTGGTTGAGCCGGGTGATGGGGTGGCGGTGGAAAATCCGGGTTACCGTGCGGCCGGCCATGCATTCGCCCTGGCCGGTGGGCGATTGCAGGGTGTGCCGGTAGACAGCGAGGGCCTGGATTGCCAGGTGCTCAATGCTCTGCATGACTGCCGCGTGGCCTATGTCACACCTTCCCATCAATATCCGTTGGGGGTGGTGATGAGCCTGGCCCGGCGTCTGGAGTTGCTGGCCTGGGCCGAGCGTACGGGTGGCTGGATTGTCGAGGATGACTACGACGGAGAGTACCGCTACAGCGGTGCGCCGCTGTCGCCCCTGGCGGCGCTGGATCGCAGTGGCCGCGTGTTATACGTCGGCACGTTCGGCAAAGTGGCGTTCCCCGCGTTGCGCCTGGGCTATCTGGTGTTGCCTGCGGCCCTTGTGCAAGCGTTTACCCGGCGGCGCGCCGTGGACATGCGCCATTCCGAAGTCAGCACCCAGGCGGTGATGGCAGAGTTCATGGCGGCGGGGCACTTCCAACGCCACATTCGCCGAATGCGTCGCGCTGCATTGAACCGACGCAACGCCTTGCTGGCCAGTTGGCCCGATGGGTTGCCCGGCGTCGGCGCCTTGCCCAGCGTTGCGGCCGGGCTGCACTTGACCGTGCGAGTGGACAGCCTGGCCCGCGAGCAGGCGTTGCTCGCGCAGGCCCGTGCGGTAGAGGTTGAGATCACCGGTTTAAGTAGCTATTGGCTGGCTGGCACAAGCCCACCAGCGGACCAGCACGCAGGCCTGGTGATGGGGTTTGCCGCCGTGCCCGAGGCGGCCATCGCGCAGGCGCTGGCACGTTTGCGCGAGGTTTGGCAGGCATAAAAGGCGATCAGCTGTCGAAGAACAGCGACTTGGCCAGTTGATCACCGATGCTGCTGCGGTGGATTTCTATCATTTCCCAGTCACTGGGGCCGGTGCGTTGACGAGCGCCACCGAGCCGCTGTTGTTCGCGCGTCTTGAGGTGGGCCTTGTCGAATCTCTCAAGAGCGGCGCCTTTCGTTGCGTAGTGAAAGTGCGCGTACCACAGCACGGCGTTGGTCTCTTTATCACGGACTTCGTACTCGTCCAGATAGCCCTTTGGGGGCCCTTTGACGGCACGACGGCTGAAGGTTCTGGTGATCCTGATCAGCCCTTGGTTATGCAGCCATTCCACCCGCGCCGCAGTGGGCGGCTGGTGTTTGATCATCTCGATGTAGGTTTTTCTACCCAGGTGATAAAGCCGCTGTGCTGCGTCGTTGAGGTTGCGTTTGGTCGAAGCGGCGGAAGTATGGTCGCTTTCGGTGAGATTGCGCCGGGTCAGCGCTTGCTCGATGTCGTTTGACGCACCCTCCAGTTGTTTGGCGTAGGCCTCGTACATATCCTGGATATCCTGCGGCGCGTGCCAGGGTTTACGCGAGAAGCCCTGGTACTTGCGGGTTTCAGCCTGCTCGGCATTCAACAGCGTTTGTCCGGTGTTGATGCTGGTATCCAGGTCCAGCGTGGCAGGCACTGGCGATGCAGAGGTGACCTTTTGCCGCTTGACCCAGACGCCTGGGGTTTTTTCATGAAACGTAGCGAGCACCTTGCCTGTCACGGACGTCCTCACATCGACCAGGGTACTGTCGGACTCACGGGGTTGAGCTATTAACACGCCGTCGTAGCGTGTCTTGATTATTTTGCGTCGTGGCGTGTGCGAGGCCTTTGAGCTGCCGGGCTTGGGTTCAAGGGCTTTTTTCTCGCGCAGCAGTTGCGCCAGGTCGTGAATGGCGCGCTGGCTGAATCCGCCGATCTGCTGGCGAAAACCCTGCAGGCGGGTTTTCAGCAGATACTGCGGATGGTCGGCGTGTAGCTCCAGCAGACGTTGATCTGCACTGGAAAATTGCTCAACCAGGCTGTTGAGCACATCAATGCGCTCATCCAGCGACGTGTCGCTGCCCCGTCTCACAACTTCAGTGAAACTCTCGACGTTAAGTTCGGCTGTGTCGACGCACTGGTTCATCTGCTCTCGCAGCGTGGCGGGGATCTGGCTTTGCTCTTCATCGATACACAGGTAGCGACCCAAGCCGATCTCCTGGGATTTGAGCTCGGCGAGGGTGAGCGGTGGCAATTCGCTCAGGGCTTTTTGAATGACCGCTGCGCCTTCATCTCCCAGCACTTTGAGATCGCTGAAACGGTCGTTGATGAACTCCAGGCGCTTGATGATTGCCAGGTTCAAGGTGGACAGGTTTTGCGCGCTTTGCGCCTGGTTTTTATAGTCAATGTCCACCTCGGCATCGAGGATTGGGAACGACGATTTCAGGGCCTCCTTATAGCTCACCAGTTGTTGTTCCATGACTACCTGAGTCAGTTGTATTTGCTGCTTCAGGTATTCACTCATGTTGCCCTGATAGGCGGGCACGGCATCGATGATGCTCAAGGATTTCAGCTGACTGATCGCCTCATCGTACGCCGTCAGCCGGTTGTCGACTTTACCTATGAACGCTGTACGCAGCAGGTCCGTGGAAGGGCCAGGGGCGGCGTCCAGTTCGGGTTTTGACTCAAGCACGTCCAGCTGTTGCCTGGCGGCGACCGCATCAAAGGCGTTGAGCTGGGTCATGAGTGCCGTAATGCGCTCAGGCTGATTGACCTTGACCGCACGCTGACGGTTGCGAAGGCCGCCGCCGCGCAGTCGCAAGCGGATGTCGACAAACCACTGGCCCGCCAGATTGCCGATCAGCGGCGGGCCCGTACGCAAGGGTGCCTGCGGGTCAATGATGATGACACTGTCGTTGTCATCCACCCTGACTTCGAACCAACGCGCACCAACCGGTGCATACCATTTGTCGGCAAGTGGATACAGATTCAAGTGGCGCCCGCGCGTTTTGTTTTGCGCGCCAAGCTTGTCGGGTTTGGCGACGTTGAAACTGTCGAGTGTCCTGGCCAGGCCCAAGCGGCTATGACCCAGGGCCCCCAGGATGTGTACGGCGCCCTGATGCTTGGCGGGCAGTTGGTTGTCGGGAATATCTGCTTGTTGCACGGCGGTGTATGTTTTTTCGGCAACAGGTGGTTTACCGGCGGTGTCGATCATTGTCGACTCGGATTCAGTTTCGATCTTCGGCGCACCGAACTGTCCCGGCGGGCGGGGATGGCGTAGGGCGATGTGCAGGGTCAGAGCCATGCCCAGGTTGAGGAATACATCCACTAATGCGGTCCACGAGGCGTGTTGATCCCCCTTGTTTACCGCTTCCTCGGTGGCTTGCAGGTCGTCCATGATTTGCCAGATCCAGGCGGCAATTCCGACGGTGCGGCCCATGAATGGCAGGGCCGCGTTGAATATTTGCCAGCCGGTGTGGCGAAACGTCGCCCAGCGTTTCTGTACATTGGACACCGACTGACGGGCCGCCAGTTCGATCATGGCGGTGGCATTGGCCTTGAACAGCGTTGCCAGGGCGTCATTGCCCACTTCTTCATCGGCCAGGGTCACGGGGCCGCTCATGTACAGCAGGGTGAGGGGCTCGACGAGGGCACGCACCACCGTCCAGGGCGAGGGCAACGTGTCGGGAAACACGTATTGGGCGTAGTTGAAGCTCTGCGCCTGCGGCAGCCAGGCCAGCACCGATTCGCGCAAGGGGCGCTCATGTTTGATCGCGTACAACAGGTTTTGCCGTGCCGGGTATTGCATCAGCACCGGTTCCAGCAACGGGCGATAAAGCAGGCACGGGCCGGCGCTGGCGTCCCTTGGACCGATCACGAACATATTGGCGACCACGTCGCGCTCATGGCCGGGGCGCAAGGTGGGCACGAAGGCCAGGGCGCGGATAACAATGGGCTGCCCGTCTACGTGGCGATCGTGTTCATCGGTGTGCATCACGGCGGCAACGTAGCGGTAGCCGAGCTCATCAATTGCGCCCTGTCTGCGGATTTTCATTTGCAGGGCCAGCAGCGGCAGTTGCAGGCGTAGATGGCTGGTATAGAGCTGTTGGCGGTGACTGGATTGCACCGGTTCATCGAGCAGTTTCTGTTTGATCAGCGCGGGGTAGTGTTCGCCGATATCAATGTCTTCGATCAGGTCTTTCAGATAGCTGAAGGTCAGCCAGTTGGGGACACCATTGTCATTGTCGCCGTAGCGCACCGTGATATTGCCGGTGGGCAGGCCGGTGAGGTTGTCCAGCGCCAGATCGATCAGGCCGCGACGGGTGATGTCCACGCTGCCCGGCACGATGAACGTGCCCCATACCACCGGGCTTTCGATCACCACCTCGATTTTGTCCAGGTTCAGGCGCGCACCGTCTTTATGCGACTGGATGCGGCTTTGCAGCTGTGTGCGGGCATAGTCCCGAATGGGCGCAATGCCGTCCTGGAATGTTTCGCCCTGGTAGTGGGCGTGCAGTTGGGCCAGGTCGATCATGTAGCGGCTGTAGGCGGCGGTGTCCGAGTCCGACGCCGAAGCCAGCCAGTCGGGCAGTTGTTGATGAATCTCTCGGATACTCGAGAGTTGGTGATCGCTCATCTCTTCGATGCTGGGCACAATGCGGGCGACGGTGACAGGGCTTGGCTGCTCCTGTGCCGGCTCATCGACAGCGGCTTGGCTGTAACTGCCGATGGTGCGGATTTGCAGGTCAATCAGGGTGCAGGCCAGCGCGTCGAAAAAATTGCCATCGGGCTCATAGAGACGCCACTGCAACGTGGTATCGCGCTCCGGCGCACTCAACCGGGCCGGCAGTGAGGCGCCGAATGCTTCGACTGACGCGAAGGTTTCGTACCCGCTTACCAGCGAGTGCGTCAGGACCATTTGGCGCTTGTCGTGCTCGCCAACCAGTACGGCGATGTCCGTGAAACTGATGTGGGTGGACTCGCCGTCCCGAAGCAGGTCGATATCGACCAGGTAGGCACGACTCTGGTAGCGATCATTCAACGAGCGCCTCGCCCGGTCGGGCTCCTGGAAAAATCCACGGGCCATGGCCGCTTCGTGCTCTGCCAAGCCCTGCTCTTCGTTGACGTTCCACACTTTTCTCAGTGAGTTGGAAAATGTCCGCCAGCGTGGCCCGGTGCTGCCGTTGGAGGCGTTCCAGAAATTAAGCTGCTGTTCCTGAAAAGCGGTGAACAGCAAGGCGGACAACTCGTTGATCAGGCGTGCGATGGCATCGATCTTCACCTCAAGGTGTACAGGCGCCGCCGCGTTCGGCTGCAGAGTGAGGAAGTGCTCGCCATCGATGTAAGTCACTCGTTCGCCGGACAGCGCCTGGTTGGCCAGTACCGAGGTCAGGGACTGGATAACGGCTGGCGCCGGTTCGACAGCACTGCCCACGATGTGCCAGTGAGGGCTGACCACCATTGCCAGGTCAGGGTCGATATTGAGCGCGGGGTAGAGGTCTCGGAGTGCCGAGCGCAACGTGATGGCGGCGACCTCGTGGGTGGTGGGCCCGTTGGTTAACTGGGTGAGCAGTTCATAGGTGCTGGGGGGGCGGTGATTAGTGCTATGTAGGTCGTTGGGCATGTGTTGCTCCTCTGCAATCGCTGGCCTGGACGGGCGTCGAGGAGGTGCAAGGTAGCGATGGCCGTAGCCGAGAGGACGGTAGATAAATCGCGGCGCCCGCGAAGGCGCCCGTCAAAGCAAGGTGTTTCAGGTGCCGGATTTGATCTTGGTCCAGGCCCTGGTCCTGGCGCGTTCGGCTTTGCTGTCCAGGGGCTTGAGGGTGTAGAGCGTCGTCATGGCCGCGTCGGTCGGGTACAGGTTGGGGTTGTTGCGTATCGCCGGGTCGACCCACTCGGTGGCGTCCTTGTTCGGGTTGGGATAACCGACGAAGTCGCTGACCGGTGCGATGACGTTGGGTTGCAACAAATAGTTGATGAAGGTGTAGGCGTCGCCCGGATTTTTAGCACCCTTGGGGATGGCGAGCATGTCGAACCAGATCGGCGCGCCTTCCTTGGGCAGGCGCATATCCACGGTCACGCCATTCTTGGCTTCCTTGGCGCGGTTGGCGGCCTGGGAAAAACTGCCGGAATAGCCCACGGCCACGCAGATGTCGCCGTTGGCGATATCGGCCATGTATTTGGAGGAGTGAAAGTAGGTGATGTACGGGCGGATTTTCATCAGCAGCGCTTCGGCCTTGATGTAGTCCTTGGGGTTGCCGCTGTTGGGGTCCAGGCCCAGATGCTGCAGGGCCAGCGGCAGGATCTCCGAGGGCGAATCGAGCAGCGCGACCCCGCACTGCTTGAGCTTGCTGATGTTTTCTTCCTTGAAGATCAGGTCCCAGCTGTCCACTGGCGCGTTGTCGCCCAGGGCCGCCTTGACCTTGGCCGGGTTGAAGCCGATCAGGATGGTGCCGTACATGTAGGGCACGGCGTACTGATTGCCGGGGTCGTTGGCTTCGATCAGCTTCATCAGCTTGGGATCCAGGTGCTTCCAGTTGGGCAACTGGCTACGGTCCAGGGGCTGGAACACCCCGGCTTCGATCTGCTTGGCCAGGAACACGTTGGACGGCACCACCACGTCATAGCCGGAATTGCCGGTGAGCAGCTTGGCTTCCAGCGCCTCGTTTGTGTCGAAGATGTCGTACACCAGTTTGATCGACGGGTTCTGCGCCTTGAAGTCCTCAAGGGCCTTGGGGGTGATGTAGTCGAACCAGTTGTAGACCTTCAGGGTTTTCTCTTCGGCCTGTGCCGCGCCGCTGGCCACCGCGACGCACAGGACGAGCGATTTGAGTATGTTCATTGGGCTGCTTCCTCGAAACCTTCAAGCACGTTGACGGCGTTGATGCCGATTTCTTCCACGGCGTAGCCGCCTTCCATCACAAACAGCGTTGGCGTGCCGAGCTGCGCGATGCGTCGACCCATGGCCAGGTAGTCCGGGCTGTCGAGCTTGAATTGCGAAATGGGGTCGTCCTTGAAGGTGTCCACGCCCAGGGAGACAACGATGACATCGGCACCGTAGCGAGTGATCTCGGCACAGGCTTGTTCAAGCGCGTCGCTCCAGGTTTCCCAGGTGGCGCCGGCCGGTAACGGATAGTTGAAGTTGAACCCTTCTCCCGGGCCCTCTCCCAGCTCATCGGCATACCCGAGAAAGAATGGGAACTCCGCCTCCGGATGGCCGTGGATTGAGGTGAAGAGCACATCGCTGCGCGGGTAGAAAATCGATTGCGTGCCGTTGCCGTGGTGGTAGTCCACATCGAGGATGGCGACCTTTTTGCAGCCCTGGTCGAGAAACGCCTGGGCGGCGATGGCCGCGTTATTGAGGTAGCAATAACCGCCCATCAAGTCGCTGGCGGCGTGATGCCCGGGCGGGCGGCACAGCGCAAAGGCACTGTGGGCGCCTTGCGTGATGGCGGCCTGGGCGGTGAGCGCGACTTGCGCCGCGCTGTAGGCCGCTTGCCAGGTGCCGGCAGTGATCGGCGCGCCTCCATCGAAACTGTAATAGCCCAGCTGGCCGTGCAGGCTGGCGGGCATCACGCGGCGTAACGTGCGCGCGGGCCAGGTGTAGGGCAACAGGTCGCCATCCTGGCCGTACTCGGTCCAGCGTTGCCAGGCGCCTTTGAAGAAGTCGAGATAGTCGCGGCTGTGAATACGTTGCAGCGGCGCCAGACCGAAGTCCTGCGGCGCCTGCACCGGGCCCAGGTCACGGTCTTTGACGCGTTGCAGCACGTGGTCGGCGCGCGAGGGCATTTCAAAGCAGGGCATCAGTTGCCCGTCCATCAATTCACAGCGGCCGTGGTGCAGGTGGTGATCGTCTGAGTAGATCGTCAGCATGTGTTGTTCTCCGCAGGCTCTGTCGGTGCATGCAGTCTTGCGGCGGGTGCGATTTATGAGAACGGCAGGAGCGGCCAAAAGGGGATAAATATGGCCAGCCTGTGTGTCCGCAATGGGCCCCTGAACGGGGCGTCATGCGCGAAATTGGCTCGGCGCGACGCCGCTCCAGCGTACGAACGCATGCCTGAAGCTGGCCGTTTCGCTGAACCCCAGCGTTTCGGCTATTCGGTGGATCGGCCACAGGTCGTCAGCCAATAACTGTTTGGCGCGTTCAAAGCGCAACTCATCGAGCAGTTCCTGATAGCTGCAGCCCAAGTGGTGCAAGTGTCGACGCAGGGTGCGTGCGGAACAGTTCATTTGCCGGGCCAGGCCATCCAGCCCGGGTGCGGCGTGCAGTTGCGCGGCCAGCAACTGACGAATTCGCCCCAGCCATGCCTCGCGTCCGGTGAATTCGGTGTTCTGTTTCCGGCAGCGCTCGACCATGGCCTGGTGGGTCACGGCGTCGGCCAGCGGCAGGGGTTGGGCAAGCCAGCGTTTATCGAAGGCGAATGCATTGGCCGTGGCCTGGAACTGCAGCGGGCAATCGAAGCTCTCGACGTAACGCGCTTGATAATCCGGCGCGTCGTGCTCGAAACGAGCGCCCAACAGGGGCAGTGGATGGCCGAGCAGGTCGTTGCAGATAACGTTCAACGACCCCAGGCACAACTCGACATTGAAGGCCGTCAGTGCGGGGCTCTCGCGGTAATCGCCGGCGGTGAACCAGATACGTTCGCCGTCTTCCTCCAGGCTCAGTTCGAAGAGTGTTCCCAACAGCGCCGGATAACGCAGGGCCAGGCGCAAAGCGTCACCGAAAGTGGCACTGGTGAGCAGGGCATAGCCGAGCATGCCGTAGGAGGAAACATGCATACGCCGCCCCACGATCAGGCCGATATCGCGCTGCAGGGCCACGGCGTTGGCGCACACCTGCATCTCCTGGTGCGTGGCGATACGCGTGTCGGCGCGGCGCAAGTCCGCTGCACAGATGCCGCTGCCGGCCAATAACGCGGCATGGGGCAAGCCTTCGGCCTCGAAGGTACTGAGCACCAGGGACACGGCATTGAGGGTGGTGAGATGGGAGTGCAGCATGGGGACTTCCAGCCATGGATAGGCTGGAAGTGGAGCAAGTTACATGCCGCTCAGTTCAGTTCGCCGCACAGGTCCAGTTCCACCAGGCGACGGACTTCGCGGGTCGGCAACCCGGCCCCGAGCAGGGCGTTGAGCTTGCCGAAGGCCGCCTCGCGGGTCATGCCGCCACCGGACAGCACGCCCACACCGCGCAGGCGGCTGCCGGCTTCGTAGACGTCCAGTTCCACGCCGCCTTCATGGCATTGGGTGGTCGCAACCACCACTACATCCTGATCCTGCGCACGTTGCAGGCTGGCCAGGAAGGCCGGGTTGTCACTTGGGCCGGTGCCGCTGCCGAAGCATTCGAGCACCAGCGCCTGGATGCCGCTGTCGACTAGCGCATCCAACAGGTTGGCGGCGATGCCCGGCACCAACGGCAGGACGCCGACCCTGGCTTCAGACTTGGGTTGGCGGTAATGCAGGGCCGCGGGGATCATGTCGGCTTGGGAGACGCCGCCGTTACGCTGCAAGGCGGCAAACGGATGGCGACCAAAGCTGCGGATCTTCGCGCACCGGGTGGGCGCCATGAGCGCGCCGTGGAAATACAACTGCACGCCGGGTGCCAGGCCTTCTCCGAGTGCCGTCAGCGCACCGCTGACGTTTTCCCAGGCATCACTGTCGGGCACGCCTGCCGGCAACATCGAGCCGGTGAACAGTACGGGTGCCGGCAGACCGAGGAGTTGAAAACTCATGGCCGCTGCGCTGTACGCCAGGGTGTCGGTGCCGTGCAGGATCAGCACGGCGTCGCAGCCGTCGTCCACGGCCTCGACAACGGCGCTGCGCAGGCGCTGCCAGTAGGCAGGGGTCATATTGGCGCTGTCGATCAGCGGCGACATCTCCCGAAAGCGCCACGTGGGCACGGGTGCGTCGGCCAGTTGCTCGCGCATACGCGCCTCAAAACCGGACGCGGGTGCCAGGCCGTTGGCACTGGCCTGCATGCCGATGGTGCCGCCGGTGTAGAGCACCATGACGTTGTTGGCTGCTTGCATGAAAAATCTCCTGAACGAAAAACGCCGCCGGGCCCAGAGCATGCCCAAGGCCGGGCGGCGTGTCATCTGGCGGTGATTAACGTTGCGCCTGGGCGCTCAGTTCAGCCGACGCTGCGGGTTCGGATTTTACCGGGTTGGCCGGCCAGGCCTTGCGGTCCAGGTCCAGGTCGGGGAACTGGCTGGAGTCGAACACCGGGGTCTTGATGCCCGCTGCGCGCTGGCCGTCGTAGTCGTTGAGGATGCGCATGGCGATCTTGAACAGGAACGCCAGGGCGAACAGGTTGACGAACGCGAGCATGGTCATGGTGATGTCGGCGAAGGCGAACACGGTGCTCAGGTTCTCGATCGAACCCCAGAAAATCAGCACCAGCACCAAGGCGCGATAGCCCATCAGTACCTTGCGGTTGTTGCCGACCAGGAAGCGCAGGTTGCTCTCGCCCAGGTAGTAGTTGTACATGATTGAGGTGAACACGAACAACGCCAGGGCGACCGAGATGAACATGCGGCCCCAGTCACCGACCACGGCGGCCAGGGAGTTCTGGGTCAGGGCAATGCCGTCGCCTTCAAAACCCGGGGTGTAGAAGCCGGACAGGAGGATCAGCAACGCAGTGCAGGTGCAGATCACGAAGGTGTCGAGGAACACGCTGAACGCTTGCACCACACCTTGGGCGATCGGGTGTTCCACGGAGGCCACCGCCGCCACGTTGGGCGCACTGCCTAAACCGGCTTCGTTGGCGAACACGCCGCGTTTGACGCCCATGATGATCGCGCTGCCCACCAGGCCACCGAAGGCCTGATCGAGGCCGAAGGCACTCTTGACGATGGTCGCGAGCATGGCCGGCACGTGGTCGAACTGCAGCACGATCACGTACAGGGTCACGGCGATGTAGACCAGCGTCTTGACCGGTACCAGCAGGTCGGCGATCGAGGCAATACGCTTGATCCCGCCAATGAACACCAGGCCCAGCAACACCGCCAGCGCGAGGCCGGTGTAAGTGGTGTCGAGACCGAAGGCATTATTCAGCGAGTGGGTAACCGCGTGGGCTTGCAGGCCGTTGAAGGCAAAGCCGAAGGTCACCAGCAGCAGGAACGCCATGACCATCCCCAGCCAGCGTTTGTGCAGGCCGTGCTGGATGTAATAGGCCGGGCCGCCACGGTAGGCACCTTCTGCATCGGTGCGCTTGTACAACTGACCCAGGGAGCACTCGATAAAACTCGAGGACATGCCCACCAACGCGGTGACCCACATCCAGAACACGGCGCCCGGGCCACCCAGGGTCACGGCAATGCCGACGCCTGCGATGTTACCGGCGCCCACACGGCCGGCCAGGCTGAGCATCAGCGCCTGGAACGAGCTGAGTTGGCCGGAGCTGCTTTTCAGGCTGTCTTTAAACACCGAGAACATGTGGAAAAAGTGACGCAATTGAACGAAACGCGAGCGGATCGTGAAATAACCGCCGAGCCCGACAATGAGCACGATCAGTACTTTCCCTGAGAGGAAGTCGTTGATGACTTCGAGCATGGAGTGTTCCTCGCTGATTTTTCTAATGGCAAACGCAGGACGGTGCGACGCATCGCTCGGCACCAGGCAGTGCGCGACGTTCGACCCCAATCCTTTTGCGGGTGTTGTTATTCATGCGGTTTCGCGCTGTACAGGACCTCGTTACCGACGATCTCTGACACGAAGAGGGGCGGCACTATACCTAGGCGAACGTGATCCGTCTGCTCGGCCTGATTAAAGGTTTCAGCGAAGCGGTGAGAGGGGAGGTGGGTAAGCGGTGCGATATTGGATTTTTTATAGGCGTCATAAGCAACCTCAAGGCAAAAAAAAGGGCCTGAAGAACGAGCCTTCAGGCCCTCAAAAGGTGAGAGGTGTCTAGTCTCTCAACCTGGTGAGCGGTGCAACAAACACTTAGGCCTTCAGCGGGACCAAGCGTGGAGCGATCATGTTTTCGGGGCGCAGGATGTCGTCGAGCATGGCGTCGTCGAGCAAGCCTTCTTCACGCACCAGTTCCAGCACACCGCGACCGCTTTCAAGGGCGATTCGCGCAATGCGGGTGGCGTTTTCATAGCCGATGTAGGGGTTCAGCGCGGTGACCAGGCCGATGGAGTGCTCCACCAGTTCGCGGCAGCGCGCTTCGTTGGCGGTGATGCCGACGATGCAGTGCTCGCGCAGCATGTCCATGGCGCGTTGCAGCAGGCGGATCGAGTCGAAGATCTTGTAGGCGATCAGCGGCTCCATCACGTTCAGTTGCAGCTGGCCGCCTTCGGCCGCGATGGTCAGGGCCAAATCGTTACCGATGATTTGGAACGCCACCTGGTTCACGGCTTCCGGGATCACCGGGTTGACCTTGCCGGGCATGATCGAGCTGCCTGGCTGGCGCGCCGGCAGGTTGATTTCGTTGATGCCGGTGCGTGGGCCGCTGGACAGCAGGCGCAGGTCGTTGCAGATCTTCGACAGCTTCACCGCGGTACGCTTGAGCATGCCGGAGAACAGCACGAAGGCGCCCATGTCGGAGGTGGCTTCGATCAGGTCGGCCGCCGGTACCAGCGGCTGGCCGCTGATGGTGGCCAGGCGTTGTACGGCCAGGGCCTGGTAGCGTGGGTCGGCGTTGATGCCGGTGCCGATGGCGGTGCCGCCCAGATTCACTTCGGTGAGCAGCTCCGGCGCCAGGGTTTTCAGGCGGGCCAGGTCTTCGCTCAGGGTGGTGGCGAAGGCGCGGAATTCCTGGCCGAGGGTCATCGGCACGGCGTCTTGCAGTTGGGTGCGGCCCATTTTCAATACATGCCCGAACTCGACACCTTTGGCGGCGAAGGCCTGGATCAGGCTGTCGAGGCTGGCCAGCAGCGCGTCATGGCCCAGCAGCAGACCCAGACGGATCGCGGTCGGGTAGGCGTCGTTGGTCGACTGCGCCATGTTCACATCGTTGTTGGGGTGCAGGTACTGGTACTCACCCTTCTGATGGCCCATGGCCTCCAGCGCGATGTTGGCGATCACTTCGTTGGCATTCATGTTGGTGGAAGTGCCGGCGCCGCCTTGAATCATGTCCACCACGAACTCTTCGTGGAAATCGCCGCGAATCAGGCGGGCGCACGCTTCGCTGATGGCCGCGTGCTTGGCTTCGCTGAGCTGGCCCAGTTCGCGGTTGGCGTCCGCTGCTGCTTGCTTGACCATTGCCAGACCGACCACCAATTTCGGGTAATGCGAAATCGGAACGCCCGAGAGGCGGAAGTTGTTCACCGCTCGCAGGGTCTGGATGCCGTAATACGCTTGGGCAGGTACTTCGAGTACGCCAAGCAGGTCTTTTTCGGTACGGAAAGATGCAGCAGAGGACATGACGGAAATCATCTCGATAGGGACCCGGAACTGGCCGGAACGCTGTGAATGCTAGGCTTTTGAGAGTTTTTGGGCCAATGCTGTTAAACACTGGCCTATGCACAAACGGCATAATGTCGATGTGACCCGGTTACCATGACGGGCGTGTGTGCCAAAATGGTGCATTCCCCGTGGGAGGCAGTGATGAACCTTGAGAGCAAATGGCTGGAAGACTTCAGCGCCCTGGCGGCGACGCGCAGCTTTTCCCAGGCGGCGGAGCGGCGCTTTGTCACCCAGCCGGCGTTCAGTCGACGTATTCGCAGCCTGGAAGCGGCGCTGGGGCTGACCCTGGTCAATCGCTCACGCACGCCGGTGGAGCTGACGGCGGCGGGGCAACTGTTCCTGGTCACCGCGCGCACGGTGGTCGAGCAACTCGGTGAAGTGCTGCGCCATTTGCATCATCTGGAAGGCGGGCAGGGGGAGGTCATGCAGGTGGCGGCGGCTCACTCCCTGGCATTGGGTTTTTTCCCGCGCTGGATCGCCCAGTTGCGCAACGAAGGTTTGAACATCGCCACGCGGCTGGTCGCCACCAACGTCGGCGATGCCGTGCACGCCCTGCGTGAAGGCGGCTGCGACCTGATGCTGGCGTTCTACGACCCGGATGCCGCTATGCAGATGGACGCCGAGATCTTTCCCTCGCTGCACCTGGGCAACACCGAAATGCTCCCGGTGTGCGCCGCCGATGCCGACGGCAAGCCGCTGTTCGATCTGGAAGGCGAGGGCAGCGTGCCGTTGCTGGCCTACAGTGCCGGCGCCTTTCTCGGACGCTCGGTGAACCTGCTGCTGCGCCAGCGTGCGCTGCGTTTTACCACCATTTATGAAACCGCCATGGCCGACAGCCTCAAGAGCATGGCGCTGGAAGGTCTGGGTATCGCCTGGGTACCGCAGTTGAGCGTGCGGGCGGAACTGGCCCGTGGCGAGTTGGTGGTGTGTGGCGGGGCGCAATGGCATGTGCCGCTGGAGATTCGGCTGTATCGCTGCGCGCTGGTGCGCAAGGCGAACGTGCGGTTGTTGTGGCGCAAGCTGGAAGGTGGCGCGGCGCAAAATACCTGAGCCCAGTCTCGGGCCCAGCCTCGCGCCCAATTTCAGGCCCAATGCAGGGCAAATGTGGGAGGGGGCTTGCCCCCGATTGCGGTGTGTCAGGCACTGAATATGTCACTGACAGACCGCTATCGGGAGCAAGCCCCCTCCCACAGGGTTTTGCGGTGTATTGGACTGACTCTTGAGTCAATAAAACCGCCGGTTTGGGCGGCAAGACAGATGGTCATTCCAGGGGCTGTTTATCTGGATTATTACGGTATACTGCGCGGCCTTCGGCCGGTCCAACCGGCCTTAATTCGTACACCAAGCCACGCCGGATTTCCCGCGTGGCTTGTTGTTTTTTGACGCGCCTGCGGGCGCCCAGAGAGAAGAGGCACGACGATGAGTGCATTGGTTGGCGTGATCATGGGCTCCAAGTCCGATTGGTCCACCCTTAGCCACACCGCCGATATGCTGGAAAAACTCGGCATTCCGTACGAAGTGAAGGTGGTCTCCGCCCACCGCACCCCGGACTTGCTGTTCCAGTATGCCGATGAAGCAGAATCCCGTGGCATCGAGGTGATCATTGCCGGTGCCGGCGGTGCGGCGCATTTGCCGGGCATGTGTGCAGCCAAGACTCACCTGCCCGTGCTCGGTGTACCGGTGCAGTCGTCAATGCTCTCGGGCGTGGATTCGCTGTTGTCCATCGTGCAGATGCCCGCCGGCATTCCGGTGGCAACCCTGGCGATCGGCAAGGCCGGCGCGATCAACGCCGCGTTGCTGTCCGCCAGTATCCTGGGCGCCAAGCACCCGCAGTTCCATGCGGTGCTGAAAAAATTCCGTGCTGAGCAGACAGACAGCGTGCTGGACAATCCAGACCCACGCATCGCCTGAGGGTGTTGATTGATGAAAATCGGTGTAATCGGTGGCGGCCAACTGGGCCGCATGCTGGCTCTGGCGGGAACCCCGCTGGGGATGAACTTCGCTTTCCTGGACCCGGCGCCGGACGCTTGCGCGGCAGCCCTGGGTGAACACCTGCGCGCGGACTACAGCGACCCGGATCATCTGCGTCAACTGGCCGACGAAGTTGACCTGGTGACCTTCGAGTTCGAAAGCGTCCCGGCCGAAACCGTAGCGTTCCTGTCGCAGTTCGTCCCGGTGTACCCGAGCGCCGAAGCCCTGCGCATCGCGCGCGACCGCTGGTTCGAGAAGAGCATGTTCAAGGACCTGGGCATCCCGACCCCGGCCTTCGCCGACATCCAGTCCCAGGCGGACCTGGACGCCGCCGTCGCCAGCATCGGCCTGCCGGCCGTGTTGAAAACCCGCACCCTGGGGTATGACGGCAAGGGCCAGAAAGTCCTGCGCACTGCGGCCGATGTGGTCGGCACCTTTGCCGAACTGGGCGGCGTCGCGTGCCTGCTGGAAGGCTTCGTGCCGTTCACCGGTGAAGTCTCGCTGATCGCCGTGCGTGCCCGTGACGGCGAAACCCGCTTCTATCCGTTGGTGCACAACACCCACGACAGCGGCATTCTCAAGCTGTCCGTCGCCAGCACCGACCACCCGCTGCAGGCCCTGGCCGAGGATTATTCCAGCCGCGTGCTCAAGCAGCTGGATTACGTTGGCGTGATGGCGTTCGAGTTCTTCGAAGTCGATGGCGGTCTCAAGGCCAACGAAATCGCCCCACGCGTGCACAACTCCGGGCACTGGACCACCGAAGGCGCCGAATGCAGCCAGTTCGAGAACCACCTGCGGGCGGTGGCGGGCTTGCCGTTGGGCTCCACGGCCAAGGTTGGCGAGAGCGCCATGCTCAACTTCATCGGCGTGGTGCCGCCGGTTGAGCGAGTCATGGCGATCGACGATTGCCATGTGCATCACTACGGCAAGGCCTTCAAGGCAGGGCGCAAGGTGGGTCACGCCAACCTGCGCTGCAAGGACCGCGCGACCCTGCAGGCGCAGATCCTCAAGGTCGAAGCGCTGATCGCCGAACAATAAGCTGCATCGTCGCGGGAACCATTAAGGCTCGGCGTCCCTCTGATTGCAGGATGCCAAAGTCTGACTAGGCTTTGGCATGACTCACACCAATCAGAGGGAAATGCCATGGGTATCATTGGAACCATCTTTATCGGCTTGATCGTCGGCCTGCTGGCGCGTTTCCTCAAGCCTGGCGACGACAGCATGGGCTGGATCATGACCATTCTGCTGGGTATCGCCGGCTCCCTGGCTGCAACCTACGGTGGCCAGGCGCTGGGGATCTACCAGGCCGGTCAAGGCGCAGGCTTTATCGGTGCGCTGATCGGTGCGATCGTGCTGCTGGTCATCTACGGCCTGATCAAAAGAAAGTAATCAGCCGACAAAGTCCTCTGCGCTGCGCAGGCGCAGAGGGCTAGAATGCTCGGCACTTGTACTTGCCGAGCCTCTCCATGCGCCGTTTCCTGTTGACTCTCCTCTTGCTGGGCTCAGGCCTGGCCCACGCCGGCGAACTGCCGGAAACCGACTGGCTCGAGCTGATGCCGCTGTCGGATCAGAAAGCCCTCGAAGCCATGCCCGAGATCGATCACAACTCGCCCGAAGCCCAAGGCACCTTTACCGACAAGGGTGGCCTGAAGCAGAGCAAAGGCTTGCCGGCGGTGATGTATTCCACCAAGACCGTGGCGGCCATGAACGGCAAGCACATCCGTATCGGCGGCTACCCGGTGCCGTTGGAAACCGATGCCAAGGGCCGCAGCACCCTGTTCTTTCTCGTGCCGTACCCCGGCGCGTGTATCCATGTGCCGCCACCGCCGCCCAACCAACTGGTGCTGGTGCGCTATCCCAAGGGGCTGAAGCTGGATGATATCTACACGCCGCTGTGGGT
Organism: Pseudomonas sp. Wu6; assembly: GCF_019891515.1. Taxonomy (NCBI): domain Bacteria; kingdom Pseudomonadati; phylum Pseudomonadota; class Gammaproteobacteria; order Pseudomonadales; family Pseudomonadaceae; genus Pseudomonas; species Pseudomonas sp. Wu6. Next base: position 80,723 of record NZ_JAFLXH010000011.1, read on the forward strand.
GACCGGAACCTTGAAGGTGGAGAAGGTGAATAACGACCTGGCGGACGCGGCGTATGCGCTGGATGCAGGGAAGGTGCGGGTGGTGAAGGAGTCCGATCTCTAACAGCCAACACATAACAATGTGGGAGGGGGCTTGCCCCCTCCCACATTTTTGATTGGGTTTACAAAGGAATGCTGGCGATGCTCACGCCCAGGGTGTGGCTTTCGCCGGGTGCCAACGCCACCACGTCGTCCAGCACATTCGCCGTCTCGATGCACAACATCCCCTGCCAGCCATCGTCGGCCATGTCATCGAAGGCCTTGGCGCGTTCGGTCCACGGGTTCCAGATCACGGTCGATTTCGACCCTTCGCTGGTGAGCTGGATGCGACGCTGCCAGTCCTTGTCGAGGATGCTAAGGCGGGCCGGTGTATCGAGGTAGATACGGTCAGTCTCGGCACTGAAGTGCAGCAGGCCGGACTGGGTTTTCTCGGTCCAGCCATCGGCGGTATCGATATAGGTCGCCCCCTCCACGCCTTCGACCTGCACGTTGCGCACATCGCTGACGGCGAAGTAGGTGTGCAATGCCTGGCTGAAGGTCACGGTGTCAGTGCCACGGTTATGGCTGGTGAGGTGGATATGCAACTGGTCGTCCAGCACCAGGCTCAACGTCAGGTCGACCTGATGAGGCCAGCCAGGAAAACCGCCTGCCGGTACGGGCAGCGCAAGGTCCACCCGCAACGCCTGGCCTTCAAGCTTGGTTGCGGCTAATTCCCACAACGCCGTCCGCACAAAACCGTGGGCGCCGGCCGGCTGATCGCTGTGGCGCATCGCCTTGACGCTCTGCGGGTTGCGCTCGAATACACCAAACCACGGCCAGCACACCGGGACGCCGGTACGAATGCCTTTGCCCTGCTTGAACACCGCCTCGGGGTTCGGCCAGATCAGCGGCTGCTCGCCATCGCGCTGGTAACTGAAGAGATGCGCGCCCTGTTGGGCCACCATCAATTCGGCGCCGTTGTGGCGGATGCGCCAGCAGTCCAGCTCGTCGATTTTCACGGTTTCAACGTGGGGCGTCGGCATAACAAAGCTCTCTCAGTGGCAGGCAATGGGCAATGGGGCAATTGACCGTGAAAACCCGATGAGGTTTAACGCGCGCGCGACGGAACCGAGCGCGTGCGGCCGCTGCCGTCGATGGCGACGAACACGAACACCGCCTCTGTCACCTTGCGCCATTCGCTGGACAGCGGGTCATCGCTCCACACTTCGACCATCATCTGGATCGAGCTGCGGCCGATTTCCAGGGCCTGGGTATAGAAGGACAACTGCGCGCCCACCGCGACCGGTACCAGGAATGCCATGCGATCAATGGCCACGGTGGCTACACGTCCGCCGGCCACCTTGCTGGCCATTGCCGTGCCGGCCAGGTCCATCTGCGCGACCAGCCAGCCACCGAAGATATCGCCAAAACCGTTGGTTTCACGTGGAAGTGCAGTGATTTGCAGGGCGAGATCGCCTTGCGGGATAGGATCTTCTTGTTCGAGTTCGATCATGCCGAGGGCCTCTGACCCGTGACGCTTCATGGGTATTTCAAGTGGATAGCCGTCTTCTGGAAAAACGTTTCAGCACCAACATACACCGCTCGATGCGTTTCTCGTAAGGCGAACTAAAGGGAAACTCTGCCAAATCGGCTGGATGGCGCCCAACAACGTTTTGGCACAGCAGCCCGTCAAGACTGGGGTTCCTGCGCTTGCACGGGCGAGTATATCGGGACGCTGGCGCGACGACGACCACCTGAGGCTCATTTGGTCGGTAAATAGACGCTGTATCGGGGCTTTTGCGCGCAACTGTTTTCATAGCGCTGTGCTTTTTCAGGCGATTTGCTATCTTGCCAGACCCGCCGCAAGTCATGGGCGTGCAGTCCTTTACGCTGATTACTATAAGAGAAGCCTTGCCATGTCCTCCGTGCCCGCAAGCAGTGCGCAACCGTCGCGCCCGCTGACCCGCAACGACTACAAAACCCTGTCGCTGTCTGCCTTGGGCGGGGCGCTGGAATTCTACGACTTCATCATTTTCGTATTTTTCGCCACTGTGGTCGGGAAACTGTTCTTCCCCGTCGACATGCCCGAATGGCTGCGCATGATGCAGACCTTCGGCATCTTCGCCGCCGGCTACCTGGCTCGCCCGCTGGGCGGCATCATCATGGCGCACTTCGGCGACCTGCTGGGCCGCAAGAAAATGTTCACCCTGAGCATCTTCATGATGGCCGTGCCGACCTTGATCATGGGGCTGCTGCCGACCTACGCGCAGATCGGCCTGTGGGCACCGCTCCTGCTGCTGTTGATGCGCGTGATCCAGGGCGCGGCGATTGGCGGCGAGGTACCGGGCGCCTGGGTATTCGTCTCCGAACACGTCCCGCCACGTCACATCGGCTACGCCTGCGGCACACTCACCAGCGGCCTCACCGCCGGTATTTTGCTGGGCTCGCTGGTAGCCACCGCGATTAATACGGCCTATACCCCGGAGCAGGTCTCCGATTACGCCTGGCGGATCCCGTTCCTGCTCGGCGGTGTCTTCGGCCTGCTGTCGGTGTACCTGCGCCGCTGGCTGCATGAAACGCCGATCTTCGCCGAGATGCAGCAACGCAAGACCCTGGCCGCCGAACTGCCGTTGCGCGCGGTACTGCGTGACCACCGTGGCGCCATCGTGCTGTCGATGCTGCTGACCTGGCTGCTGTCGGCCGGCGTCGTGGTGGTCATCCTGATGACCCCGACCGTGCTGCAGACCGTCTACCACTTCAGCCCCACGGTTGCGTTGCAGGCCAACAGCCTGGCCATCGTGACCCTGAGCCTGGGTTGCATTGCCTCGGGTGCCCTGGCCGACCGTTTTGGTGCCGGGCGTGTGCTGGTCACCGGTTGCGCGTTGTTGCTGGCCACTTCCTGGACGCTGTACCACAGCCTCATGGCCCACCCGGACTGGCTGTTCCCGCTGTACGCCTTGACCGGCCTGTTTGTCGGCACTATCGGTGTGGTGCCCTACGTGATGGTCAAAGCCTTCCCACCGGTGGTGCGTTTCAGCGGCCTGTCGTTCTCCTACAACGTGGCCTACGCTGTGTTTGGCGGGCTGACGCCATTGGCGGTGTCGCTGCTGATGAAGGAAAGCCCGATGGGCCCGTCCTACTATGTCGCCGCCCTGTGTGTGATGGGGATGGTGGTGGGCGGGTATCTGTGGAAGCGTTCCCGCTGAGCTTGATCGTTCCCACGCTCCCGCGTGGGAATGCCGCCTGGGACGCTCTGCGTCCCCCTGCTGCCGCAATACGCGAGTGTTGTGCCAATCCTCCCCCCCAATAGTGGCCTTTCATCTAACTGTCACATTGCAGACATAGAGTGTTCACACGGCCTCTCGATACTTGGCCCCGATCCAACTATCCCTATCTGCTAGGAGCAAGGCATGAAACTGAAACGTTTGATGGCGGCAATGACATTTGTCGCTGCTGGCGTCGCGACCGCCAACGCGGTGGCTGCTGGCGTTGACCCGGCGATCCCGGCTTACGTCAAGACCACTGGTGTGTCGGGCAACCTGTCCAGCGTCGGTTCCGATACCCTGGCAAACCTGATGACCCTGTGGGCCGAGGGTTATAAAAAGGAATACCCGAACGTCAACATCCAGATTCAAGCGGCCGGCTCTGCCACCGCGCCACCTGCGCTGACTGAAGGCACCTCCAACCTGGGCCCGATGAGCCGCAAGATGAAGGACACCGAACTGGCGGCCTTCGAGCAGAAGTACGGCTACAAGCCAACCGCAATCCCGGTAGCTGTGGATGCACTGGCGGTATTCGTGCACAAGGACAACCCGATCCAGCACCTGACCATGGAACAGGTCGACGCGATCTTCTCCTCGACGCGCTTGTGCGGCGCTAAAGCCGACGTGAAAACCTGGGGTGACCTGGGCGTGACCGGCGACCTGGCCAACAAGCCGGTTCAACTGTTCGGCCGTAACTCGGTATCCGGCACCTACGGCTACTTCAAGGAAGAAGCCCTGTGCAAAGGCGACTACAAGCCTAACGTGAACGAACAACCTGGCTCGGCCTCGGTCGTGCAGTCGATCAGCTCCTCGCTGAACGGCATCGGTTACTCGGGCATCGGCTACAAGACCGCCAGCGTGAAAACCGTGGCCCTGGCCAAGAAAGGCAGCACTGAGTTCATCGAGGACAGCGAAGAAAACGCCCTGAACGGCAAATACCCGCTGTCGCGTTTCCTCTACGTTTACGTCAACAAAGCTCCGAACAAGCCTCTGGCACCGCTGGAAGCCGAGTTCGTGAAACTGGTGCTGTCCAAACAGGGCCAGGAAGTTGTCGTGAAAGACGGTTACATCCCGCTGCCAGCCAAAGTTGCCGCCAAGGCCCTGGCTGACCTGGGTCTGAAAGAAGGCAACTAAGTAGCTGGGCTGGGTAAAACCAGCCTTTCTGTAGGAGCGAGCTTGCTCGCGAAAAACGATAGGGCACCGTGGTTATTCAGAAACGACGCGTTATCGTTGACGATCTTCGCGAGCAAGCTCGCTCCTGCAGAAACTCCTAATTTCAAGTCCGCTGCCAGCTATGCTTCGCGGCGGATTTCCTGCGTCACTGCATTGTCATCTTTCTGTCATACAGGATCGCTAGGGTGTGCGCATGAATGATCTGGCCAATTCCACCATGACGACAACTTCTCCCCCCAAGCGCATTGATTTCAATACGCCTGAGCTGCAACGCAAGCGCCGCATTCGCGCGCTCAAAGACCGTTTGACTCGTTGGTATGTGCTGGTCGGCGGCCTCGCCGTTCTCGGCGCAATCACCCTGATTTTCTTCTTCCTCGCCTACGTGGTCGCGCCGTTGTTCCAGGGTGCTTCGCTGACCAAGGAAGAAGCGCTCACACCGGCCTGGATCCAGGACGCCGGCAAGCCGCTGATGATTTCTCTGGAAGAACAGAACCAGGTCGCCATGCGGGTTTCCGACAAGGGCCAGGCGCTGTTCTTTGATGTTACTACCGGCGCCGAACTCAAGCGTGTCGACCTGGCGCTGCCGGCAGGCGCGAGCGTAGCGTCGATTGGTGAAGACCAGCCGGGCAGCCCGCTGGTGATCCTCGGCTTGTCCAATGGCCAGTCCCTGGTGTTCCGTCACACCTATAAGGTGTCATACCCGGACGGCAAGAAAACCATCACGCCTGCGATTGAGTACCCCTACGGTGAAACGCCTATCGTGCTCGACGATACCGGCCGCCCGTTGGAGCACGTCGCCCTCAATGCCACGGACTCGTCGCTGGTGGTTGCAGGCTCGGCCGGTTCGCACTTGAACGTGCTGACCCTGAGTCGCGAAGAAAACATGATGACCGGCGAAGTCACCAGCGAGCAGAAACGTGTCGAACTGCCGCAAATGACCGAGCCGGTGAAGGCGATCTTCATCGACCCGCGCCAGCAATGGTTGTATGTGATCAACGGTCGCGCCCTGGCCGATGTGTTCAGCCTGCGCGACAAGAGTCTCAACGGTCGCTACAAGCTGCTGGAAGACGGCACTGCCGAAGTCACCGCCAGCACCCAACTGGTGGGCGGCATCTCGCTGATCATCGGTAACTCCAAGGGCGGCCTGGCCCAGTGGTTCATGGCCCGCGATCCGGATGGCGAGCAACGCCTCAAGCAGATCCGTACCTTCCAGATGGGCACTGCGCCCATCGTGGAAATCACCGCCGAAGAGCGTCGCAAAGGCTTCACCGCCCTCGACGCTTCCGGCCAGTTCGGCGTGTTCCATAGCACCGCGCACCGTACCTTGCTGGTCGATCCAGTGGTCGACGGCCAAGGCGTGTTCGGCCTGTCGCCACGGGCCAACCGCGTCATCGTCGAAGCCGGTGGCAAGCTGCAACCGTTGCTGCTCGACAACCCGCACCCGGAAGTGTCGTGGAGCGCGCTGTGGAGCAAGGTCTGGTACGAGAACTACGACGAGCCCAAGTACGTCTGGCAATCGACTGCCGCCAACACCGACTTCGAACCCAAGATGAGCCTGGCGCCGCTGACTTTCGGTACGCTGAAAGCCGCGTTCTACGCGATGCTGCTCGCCGCACCGCTGGCTGTAGCCGCCGCGATCTACACCGCTTACTTCATGGCTCCGAGCCTGCGCCGCAAGGTCAAGCCGGTGATCGAATTGATGGAAGCGATGCCCACGGTGATCCTCGGTTTCTTCGCCGGCCTGTTCCTGGCGCCTTATGTGGAAGGGCATCTGCCGGGGATTTTCAGCCTGCTGATGCTGTTGCCGATTGGCATCCTGGTGGCCGGCTTTGTGTTCAGCCGTTTGCCTGAGTCGATCCGCCTGCGGGTGCCGGATGGCTGGGAAAGCGCGATCCTGATCCCGGTGATCCTGTTCGTGGGCTGGCTGTCGCTGTACATGAGCCCGTACCTGGAGACCTGGTTCTTCGGCGGCGACATGCGCATGTGGATTTCCCATGACCTGGGCATCACCTACGACCAGCGCAACGCCCTGGTGGTCGGCCTGGCCATGGGTTTTGCGGTCATCCCGAACATCTACTCCATCGCCGAAGACGCCGTGTTCAGTGTGCCGCGCGGCCTGACCCTGGGCTCCCTGGCCCTCGGTGCCACGCCCTGGCAGACCATGACCCGCGTAGTGATCCTGACTGCCAGCCCGGGCATCTTCTCCGCGCTGATGATCGGCATGGGCCGCGCCGTGGGCGAGACCATGATCGTGCTGATGGCCACCGGTAACACGCCGGTGATGGAGATGAACCTGTTCGAAGGCCTGCGCACCCTGGCGGCCAACGTCGCAGTGGAAATGCCCGAGTCGGAAGTGGGCGGCAGTCACTACCGCGTGCTGTTCCTCTCGGCGCTGGTGCTGCTGCTGTTCACGTTCATCATGAATACCCTCGCCGAGCTGATCCGTCAGCGTCTGCGCAAGAAATACTCGTCGCTTTAAGAAAGGTAGAAGTCTGTGAAACAGAACTCCCTGAATGGATGGTTCAAGAGCGGCGCCCCCGGCGTCTGGATCAGCGGTGGCGCAGTGTCCATCGCGGTCATCATGACCATTGGTTTGCTGGCGGTGATTGCGGTGCGCGGTCTGGGCCATTTCTGGCCGGCCGACCTGATCCAGGCCAACTACAGCGTACCGGGCCAGGCCAACCATATCGTCATCGGCGAAGTGGTGCAGAAGGAAGAAGTGCCGCGCGAGCGCCTGAAAAGCGCCGGCCTGCCGGTGCCCGACGAGGGCCCGGAGTTCATGACCCGCGAGCTGATCAAGGTCGGCAACCGCGACTTGAACGGCAATGACTTCACCTGGATCGTCGGCGAATGGTTGAAGGACCAGACCAGGCCGGTGCAGTTGATGACCATCGAGCGGCGTGAATGGGGCAACTTCTACGGCACCCTGGTCAACGTCAAGCAGGATGGCAAGATCATCGCCGAAGGCGAGGCCGCGTGGCCGGAGTTGCAAGCCCGTGTGGAGCGCGTCAACAAGCTCGCCGCCCAGCTCAAGAGCCTGGAAAAAACCGATATCGGCGCGATCAACGCCGGGCTGGAGCGCGTTCGCCTGCACGGTCGCAAGCTGGAGCTGGAAGGCAAGCTTGACGCCGCCGCCCAGGCTGACATGGACGCCGACCGCGCCGAACTGAATGCCCGCTACCAGGACATCGAAGCGCGCCTGGCCGACCTGCACGCCCAATTCAACCGCGACGCGCTGACGGCCCGGGACGGCAACGGCAAGGAAATCGAAATAGGTATCGGCAAGGTGGTGCACGCCTACCAGCCGAACGCCATGGGCACCCTGACCAAGATCGGCTTCTACTTCAGCAAGGTCTGGGAGTTCTTGAGCGACGACCCACGGGAAGCCAACACCGAAGGCGGGATCTTCCCGGCTATCTTCGGCACCGTGATGATGACCCTGATCATGGCGATGATCGTCACGCCGTTCGGCGTGCTGGCGGCGGTGTACTTGCGTGAGTACGCCAAGCAGAACACCCTGACGCGGATCATCCGCATCGCGGTCAACAACCTGGCGGGCGTGCCGGCCATCGTCTACGGCGTGTTTGGCCTGGGCTTTTTCGTGTACGTACTGGGTGGCTCGGTGGACCGGCTGTTCTTCGCCGAAGCCCTGCCGGCGCCGACCTTCGGCACGCCGGGGCTGCTCTGGGCCTCGCTGACCCTGGCATTGCTGGCGGTGCCGGTGGTGATCGTGGCCACCGAAGAAGGCCTGGCGCGGATTCCTCGCACCGTGCGCGAAGGGTCCCTGGCGCTCGGCGCGACCAAGGCGGAAACGCTGTGGAAGATCGTGCTGCCGATGGCCAGCCCGGCGATGATGACCGGCATGATCCTCGCCGTGGCCCGTGCCGCCGGTGAAGTGGCGCCGTTGATGCTGGTCGGCGTGGTGAAGCTGGCCCCGTCGCTGCCGCTGGACGGCAACTACCCGTACCTTCACCTAGACCAGAAGATCATGCACCTGGGCTTCCATATCTATGACGTCGGCTTCCAGAGCCCCAACGTCGAAGCGGCGCGACCGCTGGTCTACGCCACCGCCCTGCTGCTGGTGATGGTAATCGCCACGCTCAACCTGTCGGCGGTGTGGATTCGTAACCACCTGCGCGAGAAATACAAAGCGCTGGACAGCTGATAACCCAGTAGGAGCGAGCTTGCTCGCGAGAAACGCAAGGGCACCGCGTTCATTCAGGCGCCCCGCGTTATCGTTAACGAGCTTCGCGAGCAAGCTCGCTCCTACAGAAGAATGATGTAACCGCAGGCCTTTCGCCGCGGCTCACTGAAATGAATTGGTAGCACAGGGAGCATCCCATGCAACACGAAACCCATTCCCACGGCATCAACATGTCGGCCCTGGGACGCGACAAGCAAAGCCTGAGCCTGGCCCAGGAAACCGTGGCCATCGAAGTGCCGGGCCTGAGTCTCTACTACGGCGACAAGCAGGCGCTGTTCGACGTCAGCATGAACATCCCCAAGCAGCGCGTGACCGCCTTCATCGGCCCGTCCGGCTGCGGCAAGTCCACGTTGCTGCGCACGTTCAACCGCATGAACGACCTGGTGGACGGTTGCCGCGTGGAAGGTGCCATCAACCTCTACGGCACCAACATCTACCGCAAGGGCGAAGACGTGGCCGAGTTGCGTCGCCGCGTGGGCATGGTGTTCCAGAAGCCCAACCCGTTCCCCAAGACCATCTATGAAAACGTGGTCTACGGCCTGCGCATCCAGGGCATCAACAAAAAACGCATCCTCGACGAAGCGGTCGAGTGGGCGCTCAAGGGCGCAGCGCTGTGGGACGAGGTCAAGGATCGCCTGCACGAGTCGGCCCTTGGTTTGTCCGGTGGTCAGCAACAACGTCTGGTCATCGCGCGTACCATCGCCGTGGAGCCTGAAGTGCTGCTGCTCGACGAACCGTGCTCGGCCCTCGACCCGATCTCCACGCTCAAGGTCGAAGAGCTGATCTACGAACTCAAGTCCAAGTTCACCATCGTCATCGTGACCCACAACATGCAGCAGGCCGCGCGGGTGTCCGACTACACCGCGTTCATGTACATGGGCAAGCTGGTGGAGTTCGGCGATACCGATACCCTGTTCACCAATCCGGCGAAAAAGCAGACCGAAGATTACATCACCGGTCGCTACGGCTAGGAAGCCGTGGTTCTGATTGCACTGACGCTGCGGTTCTCCGCACCTTACCGGACGCTCCAAGGACGCCAACATGATTAGCAAAGAAGGCCTTACCCACCACATCTCCGCGCAGTTCAACGCCGAGCTCGAGGAAGTGCGCAGCCACCTCCTGGCGATGGGCGGCCTGGTGGAGAAGCAAGTCAACGATGCGGTCACCGCGCTGATCGAGGCCGACTCGGGCCTGGCCCAGCAGGTGCGTGAGATCGATGACCAGATCAATCAGATGGAACGCAACATCGACGAAGAATGCCTGCGCATCCTGGCCCGCCGCCAGCCCGCGGCTTCCGACCTGCGTTTGATCATCAGCATCTCCAAGTCGGTGATCGACCTCGAGCGTATCGGCGACGAAGCCACCAAGATCGCCCGCCGCGCCATCCAGCTGTGCGAAGAAGGCGAAGCGCCGCGTGGTTACGTGGAAGTGCGCCACATCGGCGACCAGGTGCGCAACATGGTGCGCGATGCCCTCGACGCGTTTGCGCGGTTCGATGCGGACCTGGCGCTGTCTGTGGCCCAGTACGACAAGGTCATCGATCGCGAATACAAGACCGCCTTGCGTGAGCTGGCCACCTACATGATGGAAGACCCGCGCTCTATCTCGCGCGTCTTGAGCATCATCTGGGTGCTGCGCTCGCTGGAGCGCATCGGCGACCACGCGCGCAATATCTCGGAATTGGTGATTTACCTGGTACGCGGCACCGACGTTCGGCACATGGGCCTCAAGCGCATGAAAGCCGAAGTTGAAGGCAGCGCTGATCTTATCCCTAATGTTCCGGGCGAATCTGACGATAAGTAAGGTTGCCCGAGAAATTAACGCCCGGCCATTGGTCGGGCGTTTTCGTTTGTGGCGAGCGGAATTGATTGCGGACGGGGCGTAATAAGTCCTAACGTGACTGCAGAGTTTTGGCAAAATGCCATCATGGGCGTGCTGCCAGCCAAGGTTTTATAGGATGAAGGGTCGATGAGTAAAGTCAGTGTGTTGGTGGTGGATGACGCCTCGTTTATTCGCGACCTGGTGAAGAAGTGCCTGCGCAACTACTTCCCGGGGATCAAGATCGAAGATGCGGTGAACGGCAAGAAGGCGCAATCCATTCTGATGCGCGAGACCTTCGACCTGGTGCTGTGCGACTGGGAAATGCCGGAGATGTCCGGGCTTGAGCTGTTGACCTGGTGCCGCGAGCAAGCCCACCTGAAGGCCATGCCGTTCGTGATGGTGACCAGCCGGGGTGACAAGGAAAACGTGGTGCAGGCCATCCAGGCCGGCGTGTCCGGTTACGTCAGCAAGCCATTCACCAACGAACAGTTGCTGAACAAGGTCAAGCAGGCCCTGCACAAGATCGGCCGCCTCGACGCGTTGATCGCCAGCGCGCCGACCAAGATGAGCTCGGCGTTCGGCAACGACTCCCTGAGCGCACTGACCGGTGGCAAGCCCGAAGCGGTCAAGTCGGCGCCGGTGGCGGCTGCCCCGAATAAAGGCCTGCTCAACAGCGCGCCTGTTGCCGCTGTCCCGGCCGCATCGCCCGCCAGCGGCCGTGGCCAGGGCCAGTTGCGCCTGTCCAGCGGCACCCAGCAATGCGTGATCAAGGCGCTGAGCATCAAGGAGGCGTTGTTGGTGGTGCGTCGCGGTGAGGTCCTGCCCCAGGTCCTGGAAAGCGCCGTGCTCGACCTCGAACAGGGCGAGAACGCTGAAGTGGCACGCCTCAATGGCTACCTGCACGCCATCGTTGCCTACGAGCCCAGGCCCGACAGCGACTGGCTGCAACTGACCTTCCGGTTTATCGACCAGGATGCGCAGAAGCTGGACTACATCTCCCGCCTGATCGCCCGTGGCACCGCGCAGAAGCACTTTGTGCCGGGTGCGTGATCTACAGAGCACCGCCTGACCAATGTGGGAGGGGGCTTGCCCCCTCCCACATTGGTAGTCAATCCAGCATCAGCACCTTGGCCAGCACGATCTTCGGCCCTTTCATCTTCTTGATGATGATCCGCAAGCCTTCAACCTCCAGCACTTCTTCCTCTTCCGGCACCCGTTTCAAGGTGTCGTAGATCAGGCCCGCCAGGGTTTCGGCCTCGATGTGGTCCAGGTCGATGCCGAGCAGGCGTTCGACCTTGAACAGCGGCGTGTCGCCACGCACCAGCAGCTTGCCCGGCTGGTAGGCGAGGATGCCGCGTTCGGCCTTGCGGTGTTCATCCTGGATATCGCCGACCAGCACTTCCAGCACGTCTTCCATGGTCAGGTAGCCAATGATCTTGCCATCGGCTTCCTCCACCAGGGCGAAGTGCGCGCCGCCTTTGCGGAACTGCTCGAGCAACTGCGACAACGGCATGTGCCGTGACACGCGCTCCAGCGGGCGGGTCAGTTCGGCCAGATTGAACGACTCGGGGATATGGTCCAGGGCCGCCAGTTCCAGCAGCAGGTCCTTGATATGCAACAGGCCCACGAACTCGTTGCGCACGGCGTCATACACCGGGTAACGGCTGAATTTGTGGCGACGGAACAGCGCCAGGATTTCCTTGAGTGGGGCGTTGAAATCCAGGGTGACCAGGTCTTCCCGGGAGTTGGCCCAGTCCACCACTTCCAGTTCGCCCATTTCCACGGCGGAGGCGAGTACGCGCATGCCTTGGTCGCTCGGGTCCTGGCCACGGCTGGAGTGCAGGATCAGCTTGAGCTCTTCGCGGCTGTAATGGTGTTCGTGATGCGGGCCGGGCTCGCCTTGGCCGGCGATGCGCAGGATCGCGTTGGCGCTGGCGTTGAGCAGGTAGATCGCCGGGTACATCGCCCAGTAGAACAGGTACAGCGGCACGGCGGTCCACAGCGACAGCAATTCGGGTTTGCGGATGGCCCAGGATTTGGGGGCCAGCTCGCCGACCACAATGTGCAGGTAGGAAATCACGAAGAAGGCGGCAAAGAACGACACGCCCTTGATCACCTCCGGCGACTCGACGCCTACCGCGCCCAGCAACGGCTCGAGGATGTGCGCAAACGCCGGCTCACCGACCCAGCCCAGGCCCAGGGAGGCGAGGGTGATACCCAGCTGGCAGGCCGACAGGTAGGCGTCGAGCTGGCTGTGCACGGTGCGCAGGATCTGCCCGCGCCAGCCGTTGGTGTGGGCAATGGCCTCGACCCGGGTCGAGCGCAGTTTGACCATGGCAAATTCCGCCGCAACGAAGAAGCCGTTGAGCAGTACCAGGACCAGTGCAAAAAGAATCATGCCGAAATCGGCGAAAAGTGTCGCGAGGGTAATACCAGGGGAAGGGTCCATGATGGGGTTTTGCAGGTTCCGTATGTTCAATAGGGGGAAAGCGGGCCTGAAAGGCAGGCGCAAGTCGGCCAATGTAGCGGCTGACGGGGCGCTTGCCTAGTGGCTGCTGCCGGGCGGGGCCTGGAATACGCCCTCCAAGACACTGCAGGTCCAAATGTGGGAGGGGGCTTGCCCCCGATAGCCGGGTGTCAGTCAACACATCTGCTACTGATACACCGCTATCGGGAGCAAGCTCCCTCCCACATTCAAATTAGTGCCATGGCTGAGTTATTCGTCATTCCCGACGAGCTGCGAGCGCGTCACCTGCGCCGGCGGAAAGTGGCAGGTAAAGGTACTGCCATGCCCCAGCACGCTGCTGATCTCCAGGCGTGCCCGATGGCGCAGCAGCACATGCTTGACGATCGCCAGGCCCAGCCCTGTGCCGCCGGTATTGGAGTTGCGGCTGGAATCGACGCGGTAGAAGCGTTCGGTCAGGCGTGGCAGATGCTTGGCGTCGATACCGATGCCGGAGTCCTGCACGCTCAGGTGTGCCCCCTGTTCGTCGGCCCACCAGCGGATGCGGATGTTGCCCTTGTCCTGGGTGTACTTCACCGCGTTGAACACCAAATTGGAAAACGCACTGCGCAGCTCGCCTTCGCTGCCCTTGAGCAGCACCGTCGGGTCGGCGTCCAGCGTGATCTGCTGGCCGCGTTCGCCGGAGAGCGCCTGGGCGTCGTTCTTGATGGTTTTCAACAGGCTTTGCACCGCCACCGGGTGGTTATCGGAGGGGTAGTCGGTGGCCTCAAGCTTGGCCAGCAGCAGCAAGTCATTGAGCAGGGTTTGCATGCGCGAGCCTTGCTGCTGCATCTGCTGCAGGGCGCGGCTCCAGCGCGGGTTGATCTCGTCGACATTGTCCAGCAGCGTCTCCAGGTAGCCGCAGATCACCGTCAACGGCGTGCGCAGCTCGTGGGAGACGTTGGCGACGAAGTCCTTGCGCATCTGTTCCAGCTGATGGATGCGGGTCACGTCGCGCACCAGCATCAAGTGCTCATTGTTGCCGTAGCGCGTCAGGTACAGCTGGATGCGCACGCGATCGTTGGTGGGCGAGGGGATTTCCAGGGCCTCTTCGTAGTTTTCCTGCTCGAAGTATTCCTTGAAGCGCGGGTGGCGCACCAGGTTGGTCACCGGCTGGCCGCTGTCCTGGGGCGTCTTGAGGCCCAGCAGGGTCTCGGCGGCGCGGTTCCACCATTCCAGGTTGCCGTCGCTGTCGAGCATGATCACCGCGTCCTTGAGCGCGGCGGTGGACTCCTGTACCCGGTCGATCACCGCCTGCAGGCGCCCGCGCACCCGTTGGTCGCGGCGCTGCAAGTGGTAAATGCTGTCGAACACTTCGCCCCACAGGCCGTAGCCGTCGGGCGGTGCTTCGTCGGGTTTGTGCTGGCGCAGCCATTCATGCAGGCGCAGCAGTTGCTTGAGGGTCCAGCCCAGGTACAGCGCGATGCCGATGGCCAGGCTCCAGCCGTAATAACCACTGATCAACCCGACCAGCAGGCAACCGGTGACGAGCAGGAGCATGTGGCGAATCAGGGTGCCATGCCAGTTTTGGTTCACTTGAACATGCGTCCTTGTCAGCTGTTAAGTCAGGCTCTTGAGTCTACAACCAGCTGGCTCAGCCCTTGGTAGAAAACCGGTAGCCCGTGCCGCGCACGGTTTGTACCAGATTCTCATAGGCATCGCCCAAGGCTTTGCGCAGACGGCGGATATGCACGTCCACGGTGCGCTCCTCCACGTACACATTGCCGCCCCACACCTGGTCCAGCAGTTGGCCGCGGGTGTAGGCGCGTTCCTGGTGGGTCATGAAAAACTGCAACAGACGGTATTCGGTCGGGCCCATCTCAGCCGGCTTGCCGTCGATGGTCACGCGGTGGCTGATCGGGTCCAGGATCAGGCCGTCGACTTCGATGGGGGCTTCGCCGTCGGTCGGGCCGGCTCGGCGCAGCACGGCCTTGAGGCGCGCTACCAGCTCTCGCGGGGAGAAAGGCTTGGTGATGTAGTCATCGGCGCCGACTTCCAGGCCCTGGATCTTGTTGTCCTCTTCGCCCTTGGCGGTGAGCATGATGATCGGGATATCCCCGGTCAGCTCGTCACGCTTGAGGCGCCGGGCCAGCTCGATACCGGAAGTGCCGGGCAGCATCCAGTCGAGCAGGATCAGATCCGGCTTGCGGTCGACGATAATGGCATGGGCCTGCTGGGAGTTCTCCGCCTCCAGGCAGTCGTAGCCGGCCATTTCCAACGCAACGGCGATCATCTCGCGAATGGGCGCTTCGTCGTCAACAATCAGAATGCTCCTGCCAACCATGCTCAAAAATCCTCTTTGTCATTTAACTGTCTTGCGCCGCATTAGATAACGGAATTATTGCAGTCGTGTGACAGTAATTTAGTCCCTTGGGCAATTCACGGCACTCTGGACTACCCTTTGGGTCCGAATCCTGACAACCACAAAAGGAAGGTTCCGATGACTTACAGCACGATTTCCTGGAAAGCCCTGCTGGTAACGGCCGCGTTGACGCTGCCGGGCCTGGCTTTTGCCGCAGAACCTGCGATGACGAAAGACGGGATGCTGGTGGATCACAAAGGCCTGACGCTCTACACCTTCGACAAGGACGCCGACGGCAAGTCTGCGTGCAAGGACCAGTGCGCGACCAACTGGCCGCCGCTGAAGGCGGAGTCTACGGATACCAAGGCTGGCGACTGGACAGTGATTACTCGCGACGATCAGACCAGTCAATGGGCCTACAAAGGCAAGCCGGTCTACACCTACAAGGATGACAAGAAAGCCGGTGACAAGACCGGGGATGGCAAGGGTGGGGCTTGGCATATCATCAAGCCTTGACTGCGCGGCGCTGCTGAAATCATCGGGGGCAAGCCCCCTCCCACAGTTGATGGGTGAACACCTGCAAATGTGGGAGGGGGCTTGCCCCCGATGGCGTCGGAACAGTTACCGCAAACCTCTCATCGCAACCCGTAGTCAGCCACAATCCCCACAAAAATCGCCAACCCGGCCCAGTGGTTGTGCAAAAACGCCTTGAAGCACTTCATGCGGTCCCGGTCCCGGGTGTACCAGAACTCCCAGGCAAAACAGCCTGCCGCCGCCAGCAGCCCCAAGTGAAACCAGCCGCCCAGCTCGAACCGAGCCCCGGCGAGCAACAGGCACACCAGCGCCAGGCCCTGCAGGGTGAGAATGATCACACGGTCAGCATCACCGAACAGGATCGCGGTGGATTTCACGCCGATCCTCAAGTCGTCGTCGCGGTCGGTCATCGCGTAATAGGTGTCGTAACCCACCGTCCACAACAGGTTGGCGATGTACAGCAGCCACGCCTCGGCCGGCAGATGCCCGGTTTCGGCCGTGAACGCCATCGGCATGCCCCAGGAGAACGCCGCGCCCAGCACCACCTGCGGGTAATAGGTGTAACGCTTCATGAACGGATAGCTTGCCGCCAGCGCCAGCCCGCCAAGGGACAGCAGGATAGTGCTGGCGTTGGTCAGCAGCACCAGCAGGAAACTGATGCCCATCAGCAGCGCAAAAAACACCAGCGCCTCTTTCGAACTGATCTTGCCGCTGACCAGCGGACGTTGCTCGGTGCGCTTCACATGCCCGTCGACCTTGCGGTCGGCCCAGTCGTTGATCACGCAGCCACCGGCACGGGTCAGTACCACTCCCAGCACGAAAATCACGATATTGAGCAGCGACGGCGAGCCCTTGCCGGCGATCCACAGCGCCCATAGCGTCGGCCACAGCAGCAGGTAGATACCGATGGGCTTGTCCATGCGCGTCAGTTGAATGAAATCCCAGGCCCTGGGGTTCAGGCGATTCAAGGATTTGAGCACACGTTGGTACATCAGCGGTTCTCCGGATGGTCATGCAGCACCTGCCACACACTCGGCAGGAAGACTTCCGCCACCAGCACGCTCAGCGCCCCGCGATCGAAGCGCGAGCGGCGCGCCCACAGCCCGTCGGCCTGATCCGCAGCGGGTAGCCAATGTGCCGGGTAATGGCACACCTCGATCGGCTGACGGGTAAAGGCGCGGTCGCAGAACAACAACTCGCCCAGCGACCGACTGCCCAGCTCATCCATATGCAAGCCGTCGCCCTGCAAGGCGCCGCGTGACGCGACACTGCGGGCAAACACCCAGGGTTGGCCATGCCCGCGCAAATACACCTCGCGTACCCAGCCGACCGTGGCAGGCGGCAGGGCCAGCGCCGCGCATTCATCGTCGCGCAACGGTTGCCAGCCCTCGAGCAGCGGCGTCACGCTGAAATTGCCGGCGGACAGCCCAGTCAGCCGCCGCGTCAGCGAGCCTTCATCGAACAGCCAATCGAGGGTCAAGGGCGCAGGCATCGGGCTCAGAAGGCTCTGGGGCAGCCATCGGCAAGCATCGGAAGGGGCGATTGAGTGCGGCACGGCAAGTCAATATTGGCAGCAAAAGAGGCGGCGAGCTTACCATGGCGTCCTGAACTTTTGCCGGGCTGAACCCGCCGTTTAAGCCAATCCTACTTGCATCTGCCGGCTGCGATCAGTACAAACGCCCTGAGCCGAGCGGCAGCGCTGGTCTATCGACCGTCGGCCAAGATGCCTGGACCCTGAGGAAGTACGTAATGAAAAAGTGGCAATGTATCGTCTGTGGCCTGATCTATGACGAAAAAGATGGCTGGCCGGATGACGGAATCGCTCCGGGCACCCTGTGGCAGGACGTCCCGGAAGACTGGCTGTGCCCGGACTGCGGCGTAGGCAAAATGGATTTCGAAATGATCGAAATCGGCTAATTTGAAGTTTACGAAACTTACTACAAGGAGAAAGGAATGAACTCACCTGTCGTGATCATCGGCACAGGATTGGCCGGTTACAACGTGGCCCGGGAGTTTCGCAAGCTCGACAGCGACACCCCATTGCTGCTGATCACCGCGGATGACGGGCGCTCCTACTCCAAGCCCATGCTCTCCACCGGTTTTGGCAAGAACAAGGAAGCCGATGGCCTGAGCATGGCCGAACCTGGCGCCATGGCCGAGCAACTCAAGGCCCAGGTACGCACCCACACCCGTATCAGCGGCATTGACCCGGGCCACAAGCGCTTGTGGATCGGCGAGGAGTCGGTGACCTACCGCGACCTGATCCTCGCCTGGGGCGCCGAGACCGTGCGTGTTCCGGTCGAGGGTGACGCCGCCGAGCTGATTTTCCCGATCAACGATCTTGAAGACTATGCGCGCTTTCGCGCCGCCGCTGCCGGCAAACGCCGCGTGCTGCTGCTCGGCGCCGGCCTGATCGGCTG
This sequence comes from Pseudomonas sp. Wu6, assembly GCF_019891515.1. Classification (NCBI taxonomy): domain Bacteria; kingdom Pseudomonadati; phylum Pseudomonadota; class Gammaproteobacteria; order Pseudomonadales; family Pseudomonadaceae; genus Pseudomonas; species Pseudomonas sp. Wu6. The sequence continues at coordinate 98,961 of NZ_JAFLXH010000011.1, forward strand.
CGAGTTTGCCAACGACCTGATCCTTGGCGGCTATGAAGTCGACCTGGTCGCGCCGTGCGAGCAAGTCATGCCGACCCTGCTGCATCCGGCGGCCGCGGCTGCGGTGCAGGCCGGGCTGGAAGGCATTGGCGCGCGTTTCCACCTGGGGCCGGTACTCAATCGTCTGCAACGCAACGCCGATGGCCTCGAAGCCCATCTGTCGGACGGCGAAGTGATCCAGTGCGACCTGGTGGTCTCCGCCATCGGCCTGCGCCCGCGCACAGACCTGGCGGCGGCGGCCGGCCTGCAGACCAACCGTGGCATCCTGGTGGACCGCCACCTCAAAACCTCCCACGCCAATATCTACGCCCTGGGCGACTGTGCCGAGGTCGATGGCTTGAACCTGCTGTACGTCATGCCCCTGATGACCTGCGCTCGCGCGTTGGCCCAGACCCTGGCCGGCAACGCGACCGCCGTGAGCTACGGGCCGATGCCGATCACCGTGAAGACCCCGGTCTGCCCGCTGGTGGTTTCACCGCCTCCACGTGGTAGCGAAGGCGTATGGAGCGTCGAAGGCGAGGGCGCCGACATCAAGGCCCTGTGCCGCGACGCCAGCGGTCGCCTGCTGGGCTACGCGCTGACCGGCACCGCCGTCATGGAAAAACTGGCATTGAATAAGGAACTTCCGCCGCTGCTGGCGTAAATGTCGGTCGTTCTGTCGGAATCAGCCTCTTCTTACCCATAGAAAGGTCGCGGCGAGGCTGGCGGAGCGTGCGAGGGCATGCCATCCTCACTCCCGTCTGCCGCAGAGTAGAGCCTGCGGCGCCTTGGCGCTGCTCCACCAGAGAGCAGCACGGACATAACAACAAAAAACCGTCAAAGAGGCTTCACATATGCGTAAACCAGAACTCGCCGCCGCCATCGCTGAAAAGGCCGATCTCACCAAGGAACAGGCCAACCGCGTCCTCAACGCCGTTCTCGAAGAAATCACCGGCGCCCTGCACCGCAAGGACAGCGTCACCCTGGTCGGCTTCGGCACTTTCCTGCAACGCCACCGCGGCGCCCGCACCGGCAAGAACCCGCAGACCGGTGAGCCGGTGAAGATCAAGGCCAGTAATACTGTTGCGTTCAAGCCGGGTAAATCGCTTAAAGACAGCGTCAATCCGTGATGGCGGTACCGTCTCGAAAGGAGGCGGGGCGGTAAGAGGAATGGGCACGCCAACTGGATTGGGTGCCCATTTTTTGTGGGGGCTCGCTGATTAATCACACACAAGCGAGTGATCCGGGAAATGACTCAGTTTGAACTTCTTTAATTCTTGTGCAACGGAGTTTTCAAGATTTTCCGGGGCCATCAGCGTTTTGACTTCACGCTCCCATCCTGCTGCTCCGCCTACGCGTTGAGTCACACCTTCCGGCCATCCTTGAAGGATTGACTTGTAATGCTCGATGCGTTCGTGGGCCATTGCACTCTTCTCGCACCAAGCCAATAACAATATGTTGTCGGTCATGGCCTGTACTGGAAAATTATCTCTACCGGCTACAGTAGTTTGATAAATAGAGTCCAGCGTAGTGCATGCAATTGTATCGAGGAACGCAGTAGGACATTGCGATCGAAAACACTCAACAAGTGCTTCGAACTTATTTGAGTGGCGCAAAGGACTTATCGATTCCTCAACACCCTTACTGTTTAATAGTGATGTTGGCGCGACCAGCGAGACCACTGGGAACGACGTCATCAATGAGTGCGTGTGGAATACCGGGACATAGTGTTCCTCACCATAAACGGGCTTGAGGTAAATGCCGGTCAACAGAGGACCGTTACGCTTTAGTAAGTGAAGGGGTTTATATATTTCATAAGTCCCCATCACTTCTTTCCAGTCTTGGGTGATTGCCTTTTTTTCAGCGGTCGTCATTTTTTTCATAAGGTGTCTCAGGGGTGTATCGCTGTCTGTGAAGGTGGTTTTATCGGGAGGTTATTATTATTGTTGGTTTGTTGTCGACTGCTAATCGGCCCGTTCGGGTTTTTCGTGAACTTGTAATCCAGTACTTCCCCGGTATTTTTGTTGTAGACATCTGGCCGCGCGCTGCCGGCGGTTCCTTTCGGGACCTCGACGCCTTTCAAGTAGGATTTCTCCACCGCCAAGTGAGTCTTTTGACCGGTCATACGCTGATAGCGGTTTAGCAATTTGTCGGCGTAGGTGTGCTTTTTACTGCCTTGGACCGGACCAGTACCTGCAGCACCATGTTTGTTTTTAACGCCCCATTTTTCCGCCTTGCTGGCAATTTTTTTGACGAAATCCTTATCCGACAGACTGGCTGCTGTAGGTTTTTTGCTTGTGCAGGACAATCCTAGTGGATCTATCCAGTTGATCGGGTTGGGACCGTAGGCGTACAAATTGAGCCCACCCAGTAGCCCGATAGGATCCGGTGTCGTGAAGCGGCCGATATCCGGGTCATAAAACCGGAAGGTATTGAAATGAAGCCCGGTTTCTCTATCCAGGTACTGGCCTTGGAATCTAAGGTTTTGCTCCTCAATGTAAGACGGTTCACGGGTTTCCCGTATGGTGTTTCCCCATACTCGATAGGAAGCCTGCCACAGTGTTTGGCCGTCGGCTTCAGTGAGCTCAAGAGGGAGGCCATTGAAATCGTTATGGTAGTACCGGATTTTTTGCTGAGCGCCTATGCCGTCTACCTTGGCTAATGGCTCATAACCGTCCTCTTCATACAGATAGAGGCTGGTCTGGTTGTTTCGGTGTTCTTGCAGGAGCCGTAAGCCATCCCAACTGAAGTGTGTTGACCCGAGTAAGTAACCGCCGCTGCTCGTCTCGTTTTTCTCAATGCGTCGACCCAGTGGGTCGTAGGTCATGCGGACCACATTGCCGTTCTGGTTCCGTACTTCGATCAGACGATGCTCAGCGTCATAACGCATGTGCTGTACACCACGATGACCGCTTCGCTTTTCGACCATTCGGCCAAAGCCGTCATAGCGATAACGTTTGTCTTGGTAAGTCAGCAGACGGTTATGCACAATCCGTCCGCTACCGGCTGGAGGCCCATCCAATAAATTGGCGGCGGCGTCATAGGAAAAGGTTTCGTTCTGCCCCATTCCGCTGTCTTGGCTGGCAATAATCCGGGCGGTGGCATCGTAGTGCAGCAACTGGCGAGCTTGGTTCGAAGGGTGCCGGTCTAACTTAGTGATCAGATTATCTGCCGCGTCGTATTCGAACTGCTTTTGTAACGATGTCGCTCCCATCGCACCCGGGCTGGACTTTCGGCGTTGCCGTGCACGCAGGCGTCCTGAGCGATCGTAGTTGCTCTGGGTACTGATCTGACCCTGTGTGCGCAGTACTTCGCGGTGCAGCCGGTCGCGCTCGAAATCGCAGATGACCTGGCCATTGAGGTTAATTTGATGCAGATGGCCGCTGCCATAATAAAGACGATTGATCCAGCGCCCGTCGGGCAGTTTGCTTTGGATCAGGTTCCCCAATTCATCGTAGTGATGTTGCAACAAACCCGCTTGGTTCTGTTCTTCCAGCATCTGCCCGAGAGCGTCGTACGAGAATGCTAGTGTCTGTGACTGGCCGCTCGTGTCCATAAAGTGGACGCCAGTCAGTTGGTCCAACATGTCGTACGTGTATTGGGTGTGGCCATCATCGGTTGTCTTGGCGCTCAACCGCCCCATTGCATCGCGTTTGAGGCGATGAACAATGGGTTTGGCAGCTATTTCCGGTACTAGCCCGATCCCGCTGCCGTAAGGTGAAGGAACGCTTTCAAACTGGATGACATTATCCAGGCAATCGTGTTCATAGCGTTTGGCACTGCCATCCAGATCCTGTTGCTCGGTCAGGCGATCGCCTGCATCCCATGAAAATCGATAGCTTTCGCCATTCTCGTTGGTCAGAGACAGAAGACGGCCATAAGCGTCGTATCCAAACTGCACGTTACGACCGTGGGCATCAGTGCGTTGCCGTACCTGACCGCGTCGTGTGTATTGGTAAAAGGTGCTGTGGCCGGCGGGATCCGTGTATCCGACCAGTTGTCCGCTGGCATCGCGCTGATAGTGTTCTTCGCGACCGTCAGGCAGTTGGACCCCAATCAGTCTGCCCTGTGTGTCGTGCTTGAATTCAGTTCGCTCTCCCAGTGCGTCAGACATAGCCTGCAAATGTCCGCGTGCATCATAAATGAACCGTGTGGGCGAGCCTGAGCAATCGACGTGCTCAATCAGTTGCCCTGCCTGGTTCCAGCGGAGTTTTTTACGTTTGCCGGTGGCATCGATGATTTCAATAGGCTGACCGTGAGTGTCGTACTGATAGCGTGTGATGTTGCCGAGAGGGTCGGTCTCACGGATACAGTTGCCTCGCGGGTCATACAGGAATTTCCAGCTGTTGCCGGCGGCGTCGGTCTCGACTAACGGCAATGCCCAATGATCAAGCCAAAGGGTTGTGTCGCGCCGACCCAGAGGGTCCATTTCGCTGATTAAATTGCCAGATTCGTCATAGCAGTATTCATAGCGTCCGCCTTGCGGGTCTGTTGCGCTGAGCAGTTGGCGTTCGTCGTTCCATTCAAAGAGCCAGGCTTGCCCCAGATTATCGGTGTACTGGGTAACCTGATACTGGGTATTCCAAACGCGTGTGCTTACCCGCTGTAAGCCGTCGGTGATACGTGTCGTTCCTACGTTCAGGTCATAGTCGAAATGATAGCGATCGCCTTCATTGGTCCAGTGACCTGTCACACGCCACTCGACGCCTTCAATCAAGCCCCATTCATAGAAGCAGCGCAGCCCGGTAGGCAGTTGATGCTCCACCATGCGACGTCCGGCGTCGTATGCGAAGCGCCGTTGGACCTGATCCGTAGCGTCACGTACTTCTGCCAGGTCGCCGGCTTCGTCGTAGCCATAGCTGACCAAGACTTCCCGACGATGATCGGGATACAGCCGCTCAATCCGATCCACACGGCCTTGCTCGCGAATCAACTCGACTCGGACCAGATCAAATGTGTCGCGCAGCGCCATCAGTTGACCCGCTGCGTCATAGTCCAGATAGATTCGATTGTCGTTGCGGTCACCCAATTGGCTCAGGCGCAGCGACGAAGCGTCGCCGGGGGATATGTCAAATAGCCGATACAGGCCGTTGTCGCTTTCAATCAATAGCTGCCCGTTACGGTGACGCCGAATGCTCAAACCTTCGCCCGGGCTGAACATCGCACTACCCAGCGCCACTGAGCCCAGGTTGATACGACGGCCCTGCTCATCGGTATAGATCAGCTCTTCCCCGCCATCCGGGTGAGACAGTATCTGCACGGCGACTTCATAAGGCACGCTCCAGCCTGCACCGAACAGCCCATCGCGGCGAACGTCGCGGCTGTTGTAGAAGCGCTGCCAGTCAATCGGTAACAATCCAGGCAAGGAAAAGTCCAAGTCGAAATCGCTGCCCAGAACTTTAGCGCCTGTTGCCGCATGCACGGGGTTGGGCGACCCCATCGCAGCGTTTGCCATCGCGCCCATGGCTTGGCTCACCGCGTAAGACCCCACGCCACTGAGCAACATGCACGGCAAATTACTCAGCGTTTTCCCCTTCGCGCCCTTGAGCATCATTAGAGCTTCAATCGCCAGTCCCACACCGGGCGTCTTCCCGCTGCGAATCTCCTGCACCACTACCGTACCGCCACCAATTGTGACGTTTGATGAAATCAGGCCTGAAGAAACCACCGTCGCATCGCACATGCTGCGGTCGCCGCTGCGTACGGCGGGTTGGCCGTTGATGGTGACTTTATCGGAGCCCTCGGCAAGGAGCTGCGGGGGCATTGGCGGGTGGCGGGCGCATAGGACCAGGTCGGTGGGCAGCGGCACGACACCGGGTGCTGGCGACGCAACGGTAGGGCGCCACAGTTGAGAGAAAAATCCCTCGGCCATGTCGAGGAAGCCAGGCTCTGGCGCAGTTTCGACATCAGGTTCGGGTTCGTCGGGTTCCAGCTCGGTCCCGGCGGGCGCGACATGGGAGGGAATTGCACCCGCGGCCCGCGCAGCCGGAATGCTGTTGACGAGGGTGTCGGTCGAACCGACTGCAATGGTGGCTTCCACTACTGGCGGAAACAGCGCATTGGCGAAACTCTCGCACATCTTACTGAGGCCCTTGTCGGCCCCCGTCTTGCTCATGGCCATGCCGACGACGATGCCCACCACAGCGCCGAGGATGCAGCCGCCGATACCGGCAGTAGCAATCGTCACCCCCACAGCCGCTGCGACAGCGGCGGTCGCCAGCGCAGTAATCGCCACGTTGGCCGCCACCTCCAGCACACCGCCGAGGATATCGGCCATCATGGAGGTGTGGGTCAGCGCATCGCCCATCCGGGCTGCCCATAACGCGTCAGACATACAGGCCGCTCATCAAGAAATAGCGTCGAACGACAGTGAGTTTTTGATCAATGCCCAGTGCGCGGCCTCGGCCTCCCCAAGCTTGTCCGCCTTCACGTAACTCAAGGCGAGCATCTTGCGCGTTCCCGGCAGCACCAGCGCCAACTGGTACTGGAACACCTTGTCGTTGCCCTTGTTGAACTGGCTGCGCAGCTCAATGCCTTCCACCTCTTGGGAGGTGCCCAAACGCACGTCCACACCGGGTTGATAGCGCAAATCCTGCACCTGTTTTTCCAGGCGCTGGAGTTGGTCATTGAAGTTGCTGTGCAGGGTTTCGCCTTCGGCCAGCAGGCTGCGGCTGACGATCAATGAAGTCCCCAATTCAGGAAACTTGAGGATATTGATCGTCGCGTCCTGCAGCTCGCCCGCCGGCAATTGAAACTGAAATTCGTTGATCCGGTACGTCATGGCAAACAGGTCTCGTCAGGAGCTTTTAGGCGCGGGGAACGCGGCTTTAATGTTGGCGTCGATAGCGCTTTTCTGGCCCTGGCCATCGGGCGTGGCACCGGGGCCGCCGCCGTTGTTCAGGTGCAGCACGCCGCCGGTGTTGAACTCGGCGTCGCCGCTGGCATAGAAGCTGATTTGCACGCCGGTGAGGTTGATTTGCCCGCTCGCATTCAACTCCAGGATGCTTTCACCGCAGACCAGGCGCAGGTTCTCGCCCACTTCGATGACGTAGCTCTGGCTGACGCTGTCGGTCTTCCTCTGGCCCACCGAGAGGATGTCTTCCTGCTTGACGACGCGCAGGCGGTTATTGCCGACGGTTACCGTCTCGTTGTGGCCGATACTCTTATTCCGGTCATGCCCCACGGAATGGCTCTCGTCGACTTCGACGACAATGTCCTGATTCCGCTCAGCATGGATATACAACTGCTCCAACCCTTTCTTGTCCTCCATGCGGATTTCATTGAAGTTGGCCGGCGTGCCGCCTTTGCTGGATCGACTTTTCATGCCGCTCTGGGTGGCGTTTTCCGGCAGGTCGTAAGGCACGGTCTGCTCGGCGTTGTACACCCGCCCTGTGATGATCGGTCGGTCGGGGTCGCCTTCGAGGAAGCTGACGATCACTTCCTGGCCGATCCTTGGAATTTGCATCGAGCCCCAGTTCTTGCCGGCCCAGGACTGCGACACGCGAATCCAGCATGAGCTGTTTTCGTTGGATTGATCGTGACGGTCCCAGTAGAAGTGCACCTTCACGCGGCCGTATTGGTCGGTCCAGATCTCCTCGCCTTTGGGGCCGACCACCAGCGCCGTTTGCGGGCCTTTGACCACGGGCCGATGGGTGGCGGGCAGGGTGCGGTAGCTCTGTTGCGCGGGGATGCAGGTCAGGCTGCTTTCGAACTGCGCCGAGCCCGAACCGCTGCCAGTTTCCAGGCTTTCCTGCACGATGTCGTAGCGACAGCCGACGATCAGGTATTCGCGGTTCTGGTCCTGGCGGCTGAAGCCGGTGAGGCTGAACAAGTGGCCCGAACCCAGGCCACGGGCATTGCCGGCGAACTCGATCTGTTCATGCAGGGTTTGCAGGGCTTCGATGCGGGTGCGCGCGTAGTGTTCGCCGTCGGCGCTCTGCACGTAGGTGCCGGGATAGTCGTACAGCGGATAGTCGCCGGCGGTGTGCGGACGCGGCATGGCCGAGCGCACGTCGATGCTCGCGCTGGGCCGCTGGAAGTCATAGTCGTTGAGCTCCAGCGAGCCGGGCTGCACCTCCTGCGCCAGGTGCCAGTTATGCATGTGGTCGCGTTCGCGCTGCTGCTCGTCCCTGGGGTAATACGGAATCGAGGCGTAGCCGGGCACCGTGGTGTGGGCGCCATAGGCGTCGGCCAGCACCAGGACATGACGGTCCTGCTCGTGACGGAAGAAGTAGTAGATGCCTTCCTGTTCCATCAAGCGGCTGACGAAATCCAGGCTGGTCTCGCGGTACTGCACGCAGTATTCCCACTCGCGGTACGGCCGGCTCAGGGCGTCTTCGAAGTCGGAAAAGCCCAGGTCGCGGAACACCTGCTTGATGATCTGCGGGATGCTCAGGTTCTGGAAAATCCGGCAATCGGAGGTGCGGCTGAGCAGCCACAGCCATGGGCGCAGCGTCACCTGGTAGCTGGCGAACTGGCCTTTGTCGATGTTCTGGCTGCAGCGCGCGACGATGCCGTGGAAGTGCCGTTCGCCACCGTCGGCCAGTTGCAGGCCCACACTCATCGGCTTGCCCAGCAACTGGTTGAGGTCGATGTTGGCGTCCAGGGACGTCAGTTGCAGCTCGTAGTTGAACAGCCGTCCCAACTCTTCGCCGCCGCCCATTTCATTGAGCAACAGCACATCCGGCCCGAGGGGGCTGGTGATCTGGGCCAGGCGTGAGGCTTGGTTGAATAGCATCGGGCGTCTCTTAATGACTAAATAACTGAAGAAACCGCATTCAAATGTGGGAGGGGGCTTGCCCCCGATAGCGGTGTGTCAGTTGATGCATCAGGTGACTGATTCACCGCCATCGGGGGCAAGCCCCCTCCCACAGTTTTAACCGCATTCCGTCAGCCAAACTGGTAGTGCAGCTCATTATCCCGGCTGCTGATCCGCACCCCCGCCAGCGCCTTGCCTTCGAGCATGCGCGTGAGGAATTCACGGCTCATGTCCGGCAGCAGGCTGTTGGTGAGGAGGGTGTCGATCATGCGTCCGCCACTTTCGGTTTCGGTGCAGCGCGAGACGATCAGGTCGACCACCGCGTCGTCGTAGTCGAAGGCGACCTTGTGGGTGTTTTCCACGCGCTTTTTGATGCGGTTCAGTTGCAGGCGAGTGATGGCCTTGAGCATCTCGTCGCTCAGCGGGTAATACGGAATCGTCACCAGGCGACCGAGCAATGCCGGCGGGAAAATCTCCAGCAGCGGCTGGCGCAGGGCCTTGGCGATTTCCTCGGGCGCGGGGATGTTTGCCGGGTCCTTGCAGACACGGGAAATCAGCTCGGTACCGGCGTTGGTGGTCAGCAGGATCAACGTGTTCTTGAAGTCGATCACGCGGCCTTCGCCGTCTTCCATCACGCCCTTGTCGAACACCTGGAAGAAGATCTCATGCACGTCCGGGTGGGCTTTTTCCACCTCGTCCAGCAGCACCACGCTGTACGGTTTGCGCCGCACCGCTTCGGTCAGCACACCGCCTTCGCCGTAGCCGATATAACCCGGCGGCGCGCCCTTGAGGGTCGACACCGTGTGAGCTTCCTGGAACTCGCTCATGTTGATGGTAATCACGTTCTGCTCGCCGCCGTACATGGCTTCGGCCAGGGCCAGGGCGGTTTCGGTCTTGCCCACGCCCGAAGTACCGGCGAGCATGAACACACCAATCGGCTTGCTCGGGTTATCGAGGCCGGCGCGGGAGGTCTGGATGCGCTTGGCGATCATCTGCAAAGCGTGGTCCTGGCCGATGATGCGTTTCTTCAGGTGCTGGTCGAGGTTGAGCACCGTCTCCAGTTCATTGCGTGCCATGCGGCCCACCGGGATGCCGGTCCAGTCGGCGACCACCGAGGCCACGGCCTGGTAATCCACGGTCGGCAGGATCAGCGGGGTTTCGCCTTGCAGTGCGCTGAGGCGCTGCTGCAGGTCGACCAGTTGCTCGCGCAAGGCGTCGTCGCCACTGTCTACGGCGCCGGCTTTCTCGCGCAACGTCGCGCGGGTAGCGAGCAGTTCGTCCACCAGGGTTTTCTCTTCCGCCCAGCGGCTTTCCAGCGTGGCGAGGCGCTCACGTTCAGCGCTCAGCAGCGCTTCGCTGTTGGTCTGGCGCGCACCAATCGCAATACCGATGGCATGCTCGCGGGCGATGATTTGCAGCTCGGTTTCCAGCGCTTCGATACGGCGGCGGCTGTCGTCCACTTCAGCCGGCACGGCATGCAGGCTGATGGCGACGCGGGCGCAGGCGGTGTCCAGCAGGCTCACGGATTTGTCCGGCAACTGGCGTGCCGGAATATAGCGGTGGGACAGTTTGACCGAGGCTTCCAGGGCTTCATCGAGGATCTGCACCTGGTGGTGTTTCTCCATGGTCGAGGCCACGCCGCGCATCATCAGCAGTGCCTTGTCTTCCGAGGGCTCGGCAACCTGCACCACCTGGAAGCGGCGGGTCAGGGCGGGGTCTTTTTCGATGTGCTTCTTGTACTCGGCCCAGGTCGTGGCGGCCACGGTACGCAAGGTGCCCCGGGCCAGCGCAGGCTTGAGCAGGTTGGCCGCGTCGCCCGTCCCGGCGGCGCCACCGGCACCGACCAGGGTGTGGGCTTCGTCGATAAACAGGATGATTGGCTTGGGCGAGGCCTGCACATCTTCGATGACCTGGCGCAGACGCTGTTCGAACTCGCCTTTCATGCTGGCGCCGGCTTGCAGCAGGCCTACGTCGAGGCTGCGCAGTTCCACGTCCTTGAGCGCAGGCGGTACGTCGCCGGCGACGATGCGCAGGGCGAAACCTTCGACCACGGCGGTCTTGCCCACCCCGGCTTCACCGGTGAGGATCGGGTTGTTCTGGCGGCGCCGCATGAGGATATCCACCAGTTGGCGAATCTCTTCATCACGGCCCACGATGGGGTCGAGTTTGCCGCTGCGGGCCTGTTCGGTCAGGTCGACGGTAAAGCGCTTGAGCGCCTCCTGCTTGCCCATCGCGCTGGGGGCCATGGCGCCGCTGGCTTCGCCTGGCACACCGGCATTGAAACCGTCGCTGGCGCTCAGGGCATTTTCCGGCGAGTCGCCGACGTACTCGTCAAAGCGCTCGCTCAGGGCTTCGGGCTTGATCTTGTCGAACTCGGCAGACAAGCCCAGCAGCGCATGGCGCAGGCTCGGCGTTTTCAGAATGCCCAGCACCAGGTAACCGGTGCGCACCTGGCTTTCGCCAAACATCAGGCTGCCATACACCCAACCGCGTTCCACCGCTTCCTCCACATGGGACGACAGGTCGGTGATCGAGGTCGAGCCGCGCGGCAGGCGGTCCAGGGCCTCGGTGAGGTCGCGGGCCACGCGTGCCGGTTCCAGGTTGAACTGGCGGATGATGCGGTGCAGGTCCGAGTCCTGCAGTTGCAGCAACTGATGAAACCAGTGGGCCAGTTCCACATACGGGTTGCCCCGCAGTTTGCAGAACACGGTGGCGGCTTCGATGGCCTTGTAGGCCACGCTGTTGAGTTTGCCGAACAGTGCGGCGCGACTGATTTCACCCATGCTCTGGATTCCTTGAGGTGGTGGCGTGGTCGGCGTAATGCCGGGCCAGGATTAGGTCGTTGGCGTCATGCGCAGGTTGGCCGAGCCAGGTATTGAAACCCAGGCGAAACTGGCCGTTGAGCTGCAGCGCCGGGACTTCAGGTTGTTGCAAAACCAGGTTCAAGTCCCAGTCCAGTTCATGGCCCAGGTACTCGGCCACCCAGGCCACCAGTTCGTTGAACGGCGGATGACCGGGCAGCATGCCCATGTAGTCGTCGAGCTTGAGCGGGCCGAGGCGAATACGGAATTTGTGCTGGCGGTCCCACACGTGGCTGCCGAGGCAAAAATCCACGCCCAGCCGGTTGGCGCTCACGCCGACGCGGCTGCGTTCGGGCAGTTCCAGCCATTGGCCGACGTATTCCTCGATCGCGACCGGCAGGCCGAAGTACTCGCTGAGGATGGCCTTCAAGCCATCCGGGTAGCGGGTTTGCGCCGACAAGTGGCCGCTGTAATGCAGCTTGGCCGTGTCGGGGATCAAGCCCTGGTTGAGCAAGCTCGGCATGCCGCGGCCACTCAAGGCGGCGAGGCGTGCGGACCAGTAGTCGTCGTCCGGCCGGTCGTGGCTGACTGTTGGCCGCGCCTCGGCCCAGGCGCGGTAGAACAACGTCAGCAGGCGATGGTGGAACACATCCAGGAACTGCTTGCTGGTGCTGTCGGCGTTGTTGCGCTGGCGCTCGCGCACGTACTCGGTGATATGCAGCGGCAGCGGGCCGTTGGGGCCGCCAAGGCCGAAAAAGAATTGCTCCAGCCGCGCCGGTTTGCCGTCGCCGCCAGGGTCGACCGACGCCAGGGTGGCCGGGGCGAAGGTGCAATCGGCCTGTTGCCCCAGGCGCAGCGGGTCATCGGCCAGGCGCAGGGAATGGCCCAGGCGCGGCAACTCCGGCGATTCGCACTCGATACGCCGCAGCGCCTGGAAGAAGTCATATTCCCAGGGCTCCTGGTGCATCGCGTCCAGGGTACTCACAGGGTCGGACGCCGTCCGGGCTTGGCTTTCCATCGCATGATCTCGCCGCGTTCGGTGGTACGGATCACCGTCTCGGTAAAGCTGTTGATCGACACGTAGCGTGCCAGGAAGCGTTCCAGCACCGCACCGAGCAGAAATACCCCGGTGCCGCGAAACGCGTTTTCATCGAATTCCAGGGTGATTTCCAGGCCACGGCCAAACACGATCGGGCCGGGCATCGGCAGGCGTCGGGTCACGGCTTTGCTGCTGACTTCGCGCAAGCCTTCAATCTGCAATTGCAGCGCGGCGTCGTTGCTGTCGCCGTACAGGCGCAGCAGTTCGCGCAAGGCGCCGGCCCCCTGGCCCTGTTCGCTCAAAGAGAGGTAATTGAGCGATAGCTGGCTGATCAGGCGCCACGCCTTGGCGTCGTGGGCATGGCTGGCGCGTGGGCGGCTGGGGCCTGCGACGCAACGCACAGAGAGCACCGGCGCGCTGTCGGCCAGGGTGAAATCGGTCTTGCCGTTGCCCACGCTCATGAACAACGGCAAGTCCCGGTTGGTGCACAGCGCCGTCACGCCGAGCTGGCGCAGGTCATGCCCATACGGCGCCTGGCGGCTGTCCACCAGGCTGACGAAGGTTTCGCTGCCCACATAGGTGGAACGCGGGCCGTTGCGCCGCTGGTCGCTGGACAGCACGCGCGGTTCGCGGCGTACCGTGTAATAGGCCTGGTCGCGCCCATAGCGGGAGGGATCGCGCACGGCGTAAAACGGCAAGAACGGCTGCTCCGGCCCGGTGCCGTGTCCGGTGATGCCGCTCAGCGAGTGAATTTCGAAATCCATCGGCCGTGTACGGTCGGCGATCACATGGTGTTCGTTGACCCGATCCGACAAGTGAATCCGGTCCACGCGCTTGGGGAACAGGTTGATCGCCGGCGTGCAGAACGGCAGGAACTGCGCCGCGCCGACGCTGCCTTCCAGACTGGGTTCGTGACGGTCGAACAGCACGATCAGTTCCAGCTCCTGGCCGTCGCAACGCTTGACCGCACGGCTCAGTTCGGCGAATTCGACGAACAGGAATCGATGGGGCAGGGCGAAGTATTCCTGCAATAACCGATAGCCCTGGAACGCCCGCGCCACCACCGGCATGGCCGCGTCGGCATCGTCGAAACCGCGTGAACGCAAGGCATCCTGAGGCAGGCGCTCAACCCAATCGCCACCGGGCTTGCGCGCGAACACCGCGCAGGCGTTGCCCAGCAGTTGTTCGTAGAGGCGAAACGGCTGCTCATCGGCGCCGCTGAGGTACAGCGGCAGGTTATCCAGATCGAGGCTGTTGAACGGCAATTCGGCGCCGGTGCGCAGGGTCAGGCGCAGGCCGGCCTTGGCTTTCGGTTCGCTGGCGGCCAGGCGGCCGAGCACCGCGGACGGGTTGCCGAAGTACTCGGCATTGCTGACCTGCAGCGGCCACAGCGTCACCGGGTGCGCGGTGCGGTACTCGCAGCAGGTCTGGGTTTCGCGGCCCAGGGCGGCGCGCAGTACGGTGTCGCGGGGCAGCGGGAAGCCGCCGGCGAGGGAGCCTTCGTCGGGGTCGGTCTGCAATTGCACCACGGTCATCGACGGCGTCGGTGCCAGGTAGTGCGGGTAGGCGATTTCCAGCAGGTTGTGGGTGAAGGTCGGGTACTCGGCGTCGAGCTTGAGTTGCACGCGGGCCGTGAGGTAGGCAAAGCCTTCGAGCAAGCGTTCGACGTACGGGTCGGCGCAGTCCATGCCGGACAGGGTCAGCCGACTGGCGATCTTCGGGTATTCCTTGGCGAACTCGGCGGCGCTTTCGCGCACGTGGTGCAGTTCCTGGTTATACAGCTCCAGCAGGCGCGGGTTCATGGGCGTCTCCGCTGGTCGGCATTGACCACGCGCACATGCCCGGATTCCAGGTCCAGGTCGGTTTGCAGCAACAGGCGCAACGGCACCGGCTGGGCCCACAGGTCGCCTTCGATTTCGAAACTCAGGGCGTTGTGGTTCATTTCGCCCTGGCCGACACGGGCTTTGACTCGCAGCGTGTGGCGCAGGATGCGCGGCTCGAAGGTGGCAATGGCCTGGTAGATCAGGGCTTCCAGGGCCTTGATATCGACACTGGAAACGCTGTTGCCCGCCAGTGCCGGCAGGCCGTAATTGACCACCGAGGTACCTGCCGGGGTGTGCAGCGTGGCATCGGCATCGAGCAACGACGTGGTATTGAGCAACCACGCCAGGTCGCGCAGTACCGAGGCTTTCAATTGGGTCAGGGACAGCACGCGTTTGTCGGCGCTTTCCTTGGGATTGGTTGGGTCGTCATCGGTCAACCGGTCCAGCAGGGACGGTTGCAGACGGTCGCGGGAAGCGATTTCAGTTACCACCAAAGCAGCTCCACGGACGGGTTGCGGGAGGGACAAAATGTCTGCAGCCGTGGCGCAAAGCCACGGCTGCAGGGGCTATCAGCGCTTGGTGTTGGAACGGATGTTCCAGCCGAACTTGATCGCGCCGCCATCTTTGGTGCCGTCGGCTTTCTGCGGCTGGTAGTCGACCATCACTTGGGCGAAGTTCAGGGTGACGTTTTCGGTCAGGCGGTCATCGGAGCCCGAACCGCCGGTGCTCAGCGAGGTGACCAGCACTTCTTCCAGGTTGATCACCATGTACTCGACCTGGCTTTCGCCACCGGCCTTGCGCACGGTCAGCTTGACCTTGTCGATGTGCTTGCCGCTGGCGCAGTGCATCATCAGGTTCGGCGACGCCTTGTCGACGTATTTGGTCAGCGACAGGTCCTGGATATTCACCTTGCCCGCGCCACCGCCACCGCCCACATGCATGTTGCCGGACTGGGCCATGCCCCAGCTCCAGTTCAGCACGTCGATTTCGTCCTTGTGGGCCTTGTCCATGGACTCGCCCTTGATGTCGCCGATCTTGATGAAAATATCAACAGCCATGTTTTCTCCCTGTGTGGTCTCAGCCACTGTATTTGGTGATCGTTCCCACGCTCTGCGTGGTAACGCATCCTGTGTTTTTGTGTGGGAGGGGGCTTGCCCCCGATGGAATCGACGCGGTCTGACTGGTAGACCGCGTCGTCTGCATCGGGGGCAAGCCCCCTCCCACAGGAGAGCTAGTTCAACCCAGGTTTAGGCGCTCTTGGCCGAAGGCAGCTTCGATACCAAACGCAACGACACCGTCAGCCCTTCAAGCTGGTAGTGCGGGCGCAGGTAGAACTTGGAGTTGTAATACCCCGGGTTGCCTTCGACTTCTTCCACGATCACTTCGGCAGCCGCCAACGGGTGCTGGGCCTTGGTGGTCTCGGTGGAGTGAGCAGGATCGCCATCGACGTAGTTGAGGATCCAGTCCTGCAACCAGCGCTGCATCTCGTCCTTCTCTTTGAAGGAGCCGACCTTGTCGCGCACGATGCACTTGAGGTAGTGGGCGAAACGGCAGGTGGCGAACAGGTACGGCAGGCGCGCGGCCAGGTTGGCGTTGGCGGTGGCGTCCGGGTCGTCGTATTCGGCCGGTTTCTGCAGCGACTGGGCGCCGATGAACGCGGCGAAGTCGGTGTTTTTCTTGTGCAGCAGCGGCATGAAACCGTTCTTCGCCAGCTCCGCTTCACGGCGGTCGCTGATGGCGATTTCGGTCGGGCACTTCATGTCCACGCCACCGTCATCGGTAGGGAAGGTGTGGGCCGGCAGGTTTTCCACTTCGCCGCCGGACTCGATGCCACGGATACGCGAGCACCAGCCGTAGTGCTTGAACGAACGGTTGATGTTCACCGCCATCGCGTACGCGGCGTTAGCCCAGGTGTACTTGGAGCTGTCGGCGCCGTCGGTGTTTTCTTCGAAAGCGAAGGCTTCCACCGGGTCAGTCTTGGCGCCATACGGCAGGCGCGCTAGGAAGCGCGGCATGGTCAGGCCGATGTAGCGCGAGTCTTCCGATTCACGCAGCGAGCGCCAGCCGGCGTATTCCGGGGTGGTGAAGATCTTGGTCAGGTCGCGCGGGTTCGACAGTTCTTGCCACGAGCCCATGCCCATCACGGTTGGCGACGCGGCAGCGATGAACGGGGAGTGCATGGCGGCGCAGACTTTCGACAGCTCGCCCAGCAGCTCTACGTCGGGAGGCGACTGGTCGAAGTAGTAGTCGCCCACCAGGCAACCGTACGGTTCGCCGCCGAACTGACCGTATTCTTCTTCGTACATTTTCTTGAAGATCGGGCTCTGGTCCCACGCGGTACCCTTGAATTTCTTCAGGGTCTTGTGCAATTCGGGCTTGGAGATGTTGAGCACACGGATCTTGAGCTGCTCATCGCTCTCGGTGTTGTTGACCAGGTAGTGCAGACCACGCCAGGCGCTTTCCAACTGCTGGAAATCCTGATGGTGGATGATCTGGTTGACCTGGGCGGTGAGCTTTGCGTCGATGGCGGCGATGATCGATTCGATCGACTTGATCGCGTCATTGGACACCAGGTCGGTTTGCGCCAGGGCCTGTTCGGCCAGGGTGCGCACGGCGGTCTCCACGGCTTCGCGGGCGCGCTCGGTCTTGGGCTTGAATTCCTGCATCAACAGCGAGGCGAACTCGCTGGTTTCTTCGGTGGCGCCCAGGTTGGATGCGCCTTCGCGAACGGTATTGTCAGTCATGCTTACTGCTCCCCTGCAGGCTTGGGCGCACTGGCAAGAGCCTGGAGCAGTGCCGGGTCCTTGATCGCCTTCATGATGATTTCTTCAGCGCCGGTCTTGCCGTCCATGTAGGTCAGCAGGTTGGCCAGCTGGGTGCGGGCTTCGAGCAGCTGGTTCAACGAGTCGACCTTGCGCGCCACTGCGGCAGGGCTGAAGTCGTCCATGCTTTCGAAGGTGATGTCCAGGCTCAGGTTGCCTTCGCCTGTCAGCTCATTGGGCACGTGGAACGCCACGCGTGGCTGCATGGCCTTGAGGCGCGAATCGAAGTTGTCGACGTCCACTTCAAGGAACTTGCGGTCGGCCACGGGTGCCAGCGGCTCGGCTGGTTTGCCGGCGAGGTCGGCCATCACGCCCATGACGAAGGGCAGCTGGACCTTTTTCTCGGCGCCGTAAAGCTCGACGTCGTACTCGATCTGCACTCGAGGCGCACGGTTGCGCGCGATGAATTTCTGAGAACTTTGCTTCGCCACGTTGCTGCTCCTGGTCGCTTGAGCGACGGTGTTGTTACTGCACGGTCCGGCGGCCTACTCGCTGTCAGGGCCGCGCAGGTTTTCAAATTGGGACATGCCGTCGGGAATCAGATTGCGCACGATCGCCGCGAAATCGGCATGCACCAGATTCTTCGCTCGGTTCAACAGCACCGGCAGCGGGCTTGAAGGCTCGTGCCGGGTGTAATACGCAAGGATTTTGTCGAGGCTGCGCAGCACATCGTCGCGGCTGGCGATGTCGCCGACCGTACGCGGGGCTGCGGGGGCAGCGGCGTAGTCCACCGAGGGGGCGTTGTCTTCACTGACGGCCTCGGGTTCGCTGCTGCTGTCGGCGCCGGGCACCGCTTGATTGAGCAATTGCAGGGCCTGCTTGAGCGGTTGCTTCAAGGCGCTGAGGTCCACGCCCTGGGCGGAACCGACCTGCTCGTTGACCTGTTGTTCGATGGCTTCGCAGGCGGCGCGCGCGGCAATCAGCGCATCGCGGGTGGCCTGCAGTTGCTCCGGGTCGCTGTCGAGGAACGCGGCGTTGAGTTGCTGGGCGCCGAGTTGTTCATCGGCGAAGCTCAACAGGCCGCTGGCGTTGAGTGCCGCGCGCAGCGTCACGGGGCCGAAGGTGCGTGAGCGCGTGAGGATGCTTTCGCGCAGCAGGCGAATATTGGTGTCGCAGGTCAGGCCGGTGAGGGCGTTGATGCGCACGGTGGGATCGTTATCGTCGTCGGCATCCAGGCGCGGGTGCAGGTCGGCCCAGTAATCGCGCAGCAACGCATCGATCAGCGTCAGCGCTTCGGCCAGGCCGGCAACGCCCTGGAGGGCGAGGGTGCTTTGCAGCAGAAAGTGGGTGATGCGCAGGTCTTTGCTGCGCTGCAACAGGTCGAGGCTCTGTTGCTGGATGCTGCGCCACTCCGGCGGCTCGGCGGGCAGGATGGAGTCGCCCATGCTGCGCTCGGG
Organism: Pseudomonas sp. Wu6; assembly: GCF_019891515.1. Taxonomy (NCBI): domain Bacteria; kingdom Pseudomonadati; phylum Pseudomonadota; class Gammaproteobacteria; order Pseudomonadales; family Pseudomonadaceae; genus Pseudomonas; species Pseudomonas sp. Wu6. Next base: position 117,619 of record NZ_JAFLXH010000011.1, read on the forward strand.
CTGGCCCTTGGCATCACGTTCCAATTGCAGAAATTGCGCGTCATATTCCATGTCTTCGCCACAGGGCGAAGTCGCGGAAACGGCGGTGAGCAGCAACGGCACATCCACTGAATTCGATCTCCCTATCAGCCCGTTAGATGCCGGGCAACGCATGCATTAGTTACGCAGTGAACTTTGCATGTTTTCTTGATCATAGTCTCAGAGTGCCACTATCGTGCCATCACTGATGTTCAAGAAGTTGTGCATTTTTGGTGTAGTACTTATGCGTTGTCAAGGTAAGCTATTCGCCCTCTGTGACAGATGTGCGGTGTTTAACACCCTGCGCGACTGACGGGTCGAACGGTGCGCCCGTAGAGGATTTTTGTCATGCAAGCCGGATAAGATCAGCGATCATGCTGGCAAATGCGGATTTGGACGCTGGGTCCGACGACCTGGCGGCGATATTCAGGCAAGCGTAGCCTGATCTCGACCGCGCGCGATGTATCAGCAAGGAGGCAAGATGTCGCTGTGTTTGACTATCACTAGTTATCACAAGATTACCCCAGGGCAGTGCGCCGAAAAGTCCATGAACCAGGGCTCGATGGCGATCGGCCGCAGTTCGGAAAATGACTGGGTATTGCCCGATCCCGAACGACTTGTCTCCTCGCAACATTGCGTTATTCAGTACAAAGACGGTCGTTACTATTTAACCGACAACAGTACCAACGGTGTGGAGTTGGTCAACGCTGGCATCCGGATGCGCCGTGGTAACAGCGAGCCGCTGCAGGATGGTGAGTTGATTCGCATCGGCGATTACGAAATCCAGGCGCGCATCGACTTCAATGTGCAGGCCGTCGACAGCCAGCCGTTCGCCGGTGATTCGCCGAACAGCTTTGAGGCGTTGATGGGCGCGGTGGCGAGCCCGCCCGCGCCGACTCCGATGATCGCACCGCAGTTTCATGGCGCTTCGTCGATGGAGACCTTGCCGGACCTGTTCGATTTCCTCAGTCCCACTGCCGTGCCACCGCCCACCGTGGCGGACCACGTGCCCTCCGAGCAACATGACTTCCGTCCGCCGGCGCCGGTTGCCGTGCCGGTGGCCGAATCGCCGGCGGTGCCCGGTGCGGTCATTCCCGAAGACTGGGACCTGCTTGGCGACGCACCCGCGCCGCTCGCCTCTGTTACGCCGCCTACCACGCCGCCCCCCGCGCCGGTGATTGCGCCGCCGCCTGTGGTCGAGCCGGCCGCGCCGCCCGCCGGTGACGCCCAGCCACACGCCGACCTCTTGCAAGCCTTCCTGCGCGGTGCCGGCCTCGATCAGTTGCGTCTGGATCGGGCCGATGCCTGCGCCCAGATGGAAAGCATCGGCCGCAGCTACCGGCTGATGGTCGAAGGCCTGATCGACGTGTTGCGTGCCCGCGCCAGCCTCAAGGGCGAATTTCGCATGCAGCAAACCATGATCCGCCCCGCCGAAAACAACCCGTTGAAATTCGCTCCGAATGCCGACGAAGCGTTACTGCTGCTGCTTCGTCACGGCAATCCGGCCTTCATGGCGCCGGACGTTGCCGTGCGTGACAGTTTCGACGACCTGCGCGCGCACCAACTGGCCGTGATGGCGGGTGTGGAAGCGGCGCTCAAGCACTTGCTGCTGCGCTTTGAACCGGCGCAATTGGAGGAACGCATGGGCAAGCCCGGTGGCCTCTCAAGTATTTTCAACGGCTCGCGCCAAGCCCAGTACTGGCAGCAATTCACCGAGCTCTACAGCAATATTTCCCGCGAGGCCCAGGAAGATTTCCAGGACCTGTTCGGCCGCGAATTCAGCCGGGCCTACGAAGCGCACAGTGCACGACAGCGACGCTGAACCGCGTCGCAGTAATGGATAAAACGGATAGCTAAACACGTCATTGAGGACGCAGGATGATTCCCAGGTTTTTACTTGCAGCCGCCACCGCGCTGCTGCTGACGGCGTGTGCCAAAGACGCGACCAAACCCGAAACCGCCGCCGACGCTGAAGCGGACACGGCCGCCGTCGAGCTGCATTTTCACGCGATCGCCGGGCTCAACCCCGGTGCCAGCGGGCAGCCCGCGCCGGTGCGGGTGCGGATTTTCGAGCTGAAAAACGCCGCGACGTTCGCGCGCTCCGACTACTTCGCCCTGGCTGACCGTGCGCAATCCACCCTTGGCCTGGACCTGCTGGACCAGGACGAAGTGGTGATCCAGCCCGGCCAGCAACTGAGCATTCAGCGCGATCTTGACCCGGCCACCCGGCAGATCGGCCTGCTGGTGGGCTACCGCGAGCTGGACCGTGCGCAATGGCGCGCCGTTATCAACGTGCCGCCACGCCAATACAGCGAATATCAGATCAGCCTCGATGTGCGTGCCGTGCGCGCCGACGTCGTGGCTACCCCCTCCAGCCCAGCCCAATAACAAGCAATCGGAGCCCCCATGTCCTGGAACAATCGCGTGGTCTGGTCGGAAGGCATGTTCATCGGAACGCAGCACTTCCAGCAGCATGACCGTTACCTGGAAAACCTGATCGACGCCCGCAGCCGCCCTTTGTCCGCGGGTGCCTGGGGTTTTTCCGAGTTGCTGATCGACCAGGGCCTGCTCGCCCAGGGCAAGCTGGCAATCGTGTCGGCCCGTGGCCTGCTGCCTGACGGTACGCCGTTCAATATCCCCCAGGACGATCTGGCGCCGAGTCCGCTGAACATCGACGACAGCCTGCGCGACGGCCTGGTGTACTTGGCCCTGCCGCTCAAGCGTGCCGGTGCGCGTGACACGGTGGATGAAGGCGAGGCGTTGGAAGCCGCGCGTTATGTGAGCCAGGTGCGCGAAGTGCGCGACGATAACGCGCCCTTCGAAAACCGCGCGCCGGTGGCCGTGGGTTCCCGCGCCCTGCGCCTGCTGACCGCCCAGGACGGCATCAGCGACTACGCCGCCATCGGGCTGGTGCGCATCAAGGAAAAGCGCGCCGACCGCGCACTGGTGCTCGACGACACGTACATTCCGCCCGTGCTGGATGTAGCTGCGAGCAAGCCGCTGACGGCCTTTCGCAGCGAACTGCTCGGCCTGCTGCACCAGCGTGGCGAAGCCCTGGCCGGCCGCGTGGTCGCGTCGGGTGCCGGTGGCGCATCGGAAATCGCTGACTTCATGCTGCTGCAACTGGTCAACCGCGCCCAGCCGCTGATCCAGCATGTGAGCCAGTTGAGTCCGTTGCACCCGGAGCGTTTCTTCAGTGAGCTGGTGAGCCTGGCCGGTGAGTTTTCGACATTCTCCACCTCTGGCCGCCGCCCCCAGGAATATCCGCAGTACCAGCACGACGATTTGGCCCTGAGCTTCACCCCGGTCATGGCCGCCCTGCGTGAGGCGCTGTCGATGCTGATCGACAGCAAGGCCACGCCGATTCCGATTGTGGAGAAAGCCTACGGCATCCATGTGGCGATGCTGGCGGACAAGACCCTGCTCGACAGCGCCAGTTTCATCCTCGTGGTACGCGCCGACGTGCCCGGCGAAACCCTGCGCGCGCGCTTCGGCCAGCAGAGCAAAGTCGGCGCGGTGGAGCACATCCGCGACATGGTCAACCTGCAATTGCCGGGCATCGGCCTGCTGCCATTGCCGGTGGCGCCACGCCAATTGCCCTACCACGCGGGCAGCACCTATTACGAGCTGGACCGCGGCAGCGAGCACTGGCAGCAGTTGAGCAATTCCGGCGGTTTCGCCTTCCACATCGCCGGGCAGTTCCCGGGCTTGAACCTGGCCTTCTGGGCGATCCGAGGATAATCCGCGATGCATCCCAATGATGATGACCGCACTCAGTTTATGCCGCGCCCGGGCGGCCGAGCACCCGAACCTGCGCGCGCGGAACCTGCACCGTTGTCGATGCCGGCCGCGCCGATGCTCACCGGCAAAAGCCAGGGCCTCAACCCGCTGGAAAGTGCCGCCGGCCCCTTGCTGGCCTTGCTGACGCGGTTGCGCAACACCATCGCGCACCCGGCGCCGGCCAGTTTGCGCGCGCAATTGCTGGCCTATCTGCGCCAGTTCGAAGAGCGCGCCGAAGCCGCCGGCGTGGCGCGCAACGAGGTGCTGCTGGCCCGTTACGCGCTGTGCACCGCCCTGGACGAAGCCGTGCTGAGTACGCCCTGGGGCAGTACCAGCGATTGGGGTAAACAGAGCTTGCTGATCACCGTGCACAACGAAGCCTGGGGCGGTGAAAAGGTCTTTCAACTGCTCGACCATTGCCTGCAAAGCCCACGGGAACGCCTGTACCTGCTGGAGCTGCTGTACTTGTGCATGTGCCTGGGGTTTGAGGGCCGCTACCGCGTGATGAACGACGGGCGCAGTCAATTGGAAGCCCTGCGCGAGCGCACTGCCGCCGCGATTCGCAGTGCCCGTGGCGAACACGAGCGTGAGCTGTCGCCGCACTGGCGCGGCGTGACCGTGGCGCGGGATCGCCTGGCGCAATTCATGCCGCCGTGGATCGCCGTGGCGATCGGCCTGGCGCTGTTGCTGGTGCTGCTGTTTGGCCTGCGCATGAAGCTGGCCTCGGATGCGGAGCCGGTGTTCAAGAATATCCATGCCCTGGGCGAGATTCCGGTGCAGGCCATCGACCGTCCGGTGGCGCAACCGAAAGTGATCGAGCGGCCGCGCCTGGCCGGCTTTCTGGCTGAAGACATCAAGGCCGGCCGCGTGGCCGTGGAAGACAAGGTCGACCGCTCTGTGGTGACGATTCGCGGTGATGAACTGTTTGCGTCCGCCAGTTCCAGCATTGTCGATGACTACCAGCCGCTGATGCTGCGCATCGCCGACGCCATTCGCAAGGTCAAGGGTCAGGTGCGTGTCACCGGTCACAGCGACAACCGTCCGATTGCGACGTTGCGCTTCCCGTCGAATTGGGCGCTGTCCGAAGCGCGGGCCAAGTCGGTGCTGGAGATCCTGGCGGCCAAGACCGGCCAAGGTGACCGCTTCAGCGCCGAAGGCCGCAGCGACACCGAGCCGTTGGCGACCAACAGTACTGCCGAAGGCCGTGCCCGCAATCGTCGGGTTGAAATCACCGTATTGGCGGAGGGCGTCGAGTGAAGGCGTTTTTCAGTTTCATGATTCGCTGGGTGATCCCTGTGCTGGGGTTGATCGCCCTGGGCCTGATCATCTGGTTTGTCGGGCCGTTGCTCGACGTATTGGTGCCCGAGGGACGCCGCTGGGCGCTGATCATCCTGGTGTTCGCGCTGTGGATTGCCTACCGCGTGTTGCGCATCATCCAGGCCCGCCGCCAGGCCGCCGAAGTGATGCGCAGCCTGGCCGCCGAAACCCCGGCCGACCCCAACAGCTTGGCCACCGCCGAAGAGCTCTCGACCCTGCGCCAGCGCATGGACGAAGCCCTGACGCTGCTCAAGAAAGCCAAGCTCGGCGGCGACGAACGCCGCAATCTGTATGAGCTGCCGTGGTACGTGATCATCGGCCCGCCGGGTTCGGGCAAGACCACCGCACTGGTCAATTCCGGGCTGCACTTCCCGCTGGCAGCGCAATTGGGCGCCGGTGCGGTGCGCGGCGTCGGCGGCACGCGCAACTGCGACTGGTGGTTTACCGACCAGGCCGTGCTGCTCGACACCGCCGGGCGCTACACCACCCAGGACAGCAACTCCACAGTGGATAAAGCCGCGTGGCTGGGCTTTCTCGACCTGCTGAAAAAACAGCGCTCGCGTCGACCCATCGACGGCGCCTTCATCGCCATCAGCCTGTCGGACCTGCTGCTGGGCACAGACGCCGAGCGCGCCGCCCATGCCGCTGCGATTCGCCTGCGCATCCAGGAGCTGTACACCCAACTGGGCGTGCGTTTCCCGATCTACCTGATGCTGACCAAGCTCGACCTGGTGCCGGGTTTCATGGAGTTCTTCGACAACCTGAGCAAGGAAGAGCGCGCCCAGGTGTGGGGCATGACCTTTGCCCTGGACGACGGCAAGCACAGCGACAGCCCGCTGGTGCACCTGCAAAGCGAATTCGCCGGTCTGGAACAGCGCCTCAACGAACGCCTGGTTGAACGCCTGCAACAGGAACGCGACCCAGCGCGACGCGACCTGATCTACGGTTTCCCGCAGCAATTCGGCGCCTTGAAGGACTGTCTGCAGAGTTTCCTCGAGGGCGTATTCAAACCCAATGCCTTTGAAGAGCGCGTGCTGCTGCGCGGCGTGTACTTCACCAGCGGTACCCAGGAAGGCAGCCCGATTGACCGCCTGATCGGCACCATGGCCCAGAGCATGAACCTGGACCGCCAGCACCTGGCGCGCCAGAGCGGCACCGGGCGCAGTTACTTCATCGAAAAACTGTTCACCGCCGTGGCCTTTGCCGAACGTGGCCTGGTCGGGGTGAACCCGAAAGTCGAACGTCGCCGCAAGTGGCTCGCCCGGGGTGTTCTCGCGGCCACGGTGGCCTTGGTGGTGGTGGTCAGCAGCCTGTGGTGGGTGAGTTATCGCGCCAACCAGGCGTATATCGCCCAGGTCGATCAGAAGGTCGCACCCCTGGGCCAGACCGTGCAGAACCTGAGCCCGGCGCAGCGTGATGTAGTGGCCGTGCTGCCCTTGCTCAACGCGGTCAAGCACCTGGCCGGGGATTCGCCAAGCTGGTCAGAGGGGCTGGGGCTGTACCAGGGCGACATGCTCGAAGCCGAATCTGCAAGCGTCTATCGTAAGTTGCTGATCGCGGTCTTCGCCCCGCGCCTGGTCACGCGCATCGAAGAGCAACTGCACGGCGGCGGCAACTCGGACTTCCTCTACGAAGGCCTCAAGGCCTACCTGATGCTGGCCGACAATGAGCATTACGACCCGGACTTCATCAAGGCCTGGATCGCCCTCGACTGGGACCGCAACCTGCCACGCGACCTGCCGGCCGATCAGCGCCAGGCCTTGACCGGGCACTTGCAGGCACTGTTTGACCGTCACCCACCGAATGCGCGTCTTGACCCACGCCTGATCGACGACCTGCGCCGCCAACTGCAACAACTGCCGGTGGCCCAGCGTGTCTACGACCGGGTCAAGCGCCAGAAACTGCCTGAAGGTGTACCGGACTTTCGCCTCAACGAAGCGGCCGGCCGTGATGCCGCACTGGTGTTCAGTCGCAAGAGCGGCAAGCCGTTGGGCGAGCCGTTGAGCGGTTTTTTCACCGCCAAGGGCTATCGCCAGGCGTTCTTGCTGAGCAGCCTGAACCAGACCGGCACCCTGGCTGAAGAGCAATGGGTACTGGGCCAGGCACAGGCCGACCAGCAGAACGTGGTCAGCCTGGCCGCCGATGTGCGCCGCCTGTATTTCCAGGACTATCAGCGCCAGTGGGACGCGTTGCTCGCCGACATCGACTTTGTGCCGATCACCAGCGTGGCCCAGGCTGCCGATGTGCTGCGAGTGATTTCCGGCCCCACCTCGCCGTTGAAGAAACTGTTGGTGGCAGTGGCAAAGGAAACTGACCTGCAGGCCGAAGAACGCCAGTTGGCCGCCAAGGGCGTGCCGGTGGAGGGCGGCGTCGACAAGCTCAAGGAGCGTCTGGGCAGCCTGCTGGGCCAGGAGCAGCCGAGCGCCAGCGCGCCCGCAGCGGCGGATGATCCGGTCACCGCGCACTTTGCCGAACTCAACAGTATCGTCAGTAAAAACGAAGGCGAGCCGGCGGCTATCGACGGACTGCTGGCGGATATGAATGCGCTGTATGTGCAGGTCAGTGCAATGGTCGGTGCCAGCGGCGATGCGTTGCTTGGCGAAGCGAAGAACCAGGCGGCGGCTGCGGCCACGCGGGTCAGTCTGAATGCCGAGCGCCAACCGCCGCTGGTGCAGGGCATGGTCAAGTCGGTGGTCAATTCCACCACCAACAGCATGATGGGCGGGGTGCGTAACCAGCTGAACGCGGCCTGGGCCAGCGAAGTGGTCAACGTGTATCGCCAGTCCCTGGCCGGGCGCTATCCGATGTCGCCCGGCAGTGCGCGGGACGCGACCCTGGATGACTTCGGCCAGTTCTTCGGCGTCGGCGGGGTGATGGATAACTACTTCCGCAAGTACCTGCAGCCCTATGTGGATACCTCGGCGCAGACCTGGCGCTGGCAGCCGGGCGCGGCGCAGAAGCTCGGTATCGCGCCGGGCGTGCTGCAGACCTTCCAGCGCGCGGCGGCTATTCGTGATGCGTTCTTCAGGTCCGGGGGCACGCAACCTGTGGTGCGTTTCGAACTCAAGCCGGTGTCGATGGACCCGACCATCACCCAGTTCCTGCTGGACCTCGACGGCCAGCAACTGAGCTACGACCACGGCCCGAGCCGCCCGGTGGCGATGCAATGGCCGAACCCCGGCAGCATTGGCGTGGTGCGTATTTCCATCATGCCGCCGTCGGCCAGCGGGCGTTCCGGTGTGACGCTGGACGGCCCGTGGGCCTGGTTCCGCCTGCTGGAGCAATCGGACCTCACCCCCGGCAACTCGCCGGACCGTTTCAACCTGCGCCTGCGGGTCGACGGCGCGAGCATCGCCTACGAGTTGCGCGCCAACAGCGCCTTCAACCCGTTCAAGAGCCGCGTGCTCAGCGGCTTCAGCCTGCCGGAGCGGCTATGACGACGCTGGGTTTCTACGGCAAGTTGGCCAGTCGCGGTGACTTTGTCAGCCGCGCCTTGCCCCAGAGTTTTATCGGGCCCTGGGACAGCTGGCTGGCGGCGGGGCTGCTCGCCAGCCAGAACAGCCTGGGCGGTGACTGGCTCAACGCTTACCTGGTCAGCCCGCTGTGGCGTTTTGTGCTGGCGCCCGGGGTGTGCGGACCGGATGCGGCGGCGGGTGTGGTGATGCCGAGTATCGACCGGGTCGGGCGGTATTTCCCGCTGGCCGTGGTGGTGTTGCTCGACCACGACACCAACCCCGCGTCTCTGGTCGGCGGGCCGGATGCCTGGTTTGAGCAGGCCGAAGAGCTGTTGCTCAGCACCCTGGACAGTGGCGCTACCTTCGAAAGCTTCAATACCGGCCTCGACGCCCTGGGCGTTCCGGCGAGTGAGCCGCGTGCGGTCGACAGCCGTTTCGCCGGCCTGCAGCGCGTGGCCGCCACCGAGCCCCACGGGCGCATGACCGCGCTGGCCGAACAAGCCTGCGAAGGCGCCAGCCTGTGGTGGGGACGCGGTTCGCAGCGTATTTCTCCCGGTTTATTACGGTGTCAGGGCTTGCCTGCCGCCAGCGATTTTGCGCAGTTTCTGCTCGGACAAGAAGGTGTGGTGTAGATGGGGGCGACTTACAAATCCGCGAGCAAAAGCCATGTGGGCATGGTCCGCCAGGTCAACGAAGATGCGTGCCTGGAGCTGCCGGAGAACCGCCTGTGGGTGGTCGCTGATGGCATGGGCGGGCACGCGGCGGGGGATTACGTCAGCAGCCTGATCGTCGACAGCCTGCGCGCCGTCCCGGTGGGGCGCTCCCTCGACGAATACGCGGCCGCCTTGCGCAACGACCTGATCCGCATCAATGCGGCGGTACGTGAAGAAACCGCCAACCGTGGCGTGACCATGATGGGCAGCACCGTAGTGGTGCTGGCCGCGCGCGGCTTGCGCGGGGTGTGCCTGTGGGCCGGCGACAGTCGCCTGTATCGCCTGCGCGACGGTGAGCTGGAAAGCCTCTCGCGCGACCACAGCTACGTGCAGGACCTGCAAGACAGCGGCCTGCTCAGCGAAGCCGATGCCCGCGTGCACCCACGGGCCAATATCGTCACCCGCGCAGTGGGCGTGGAAGCGCAACTGGACGTGGCGTCGGTGGAGCTGTTGATCGCCCCCGGCGACAGCTACCTGCTGTGCAGCGACGGCCTGACCAAGACCGTCGAGGATCATGAGATTGGCGAAGTGCTCGGCCACGACGCACCGGATGAAATCGTGCGCAGCCTGGTGCACCTGGGGCTCAATCGCGGCGCGCCGGACAACATCACCACGATCGTTGTGAAGGTCTCCTCATGAAGATCGAGATCCCGGGCTACGTTATCGAAGGCGAGATCGGCGAAGGCGCCATGGCCAACGTCTACCTGGCGACCCAGCGCTCGCTGGAACGCAAGGTGGCGTTGAAGGTGATGGCGGCGGCCCTGGCGGCCGATCCGACGTTCTGCGAACGCTTCCTGCGCGAGGGCAAGACCCTGGCGCGCCTGTCGCACCCGCACACGGTGACCATCCATGACATCGGCAATGTCGGCGAGCTGTATTACATGGCCATGGAGTACCTGCCCAACGGTACGCTCAAAGAACGCATTGCCGCCGGGCTGACTCCGGAGCAGGGCGTAACGCTGATCCGCCAGATTGCCTCGGCGCTCGGTTATGCCCATGACCAGGGGCTGGTGCACCGCGATGTGAAACCGGCGAACATCCTGTTCCGCGCCGATGGCACGGCGGTGTTGTCGGACTTCGGTATCGCCAAGTCCCTGGACGACCGCACCCAGTTCACCCAGGCCGGCTTCGCCGTGGGCACGCCGAGCTACATGAGCCCGGAACAGGCACGCGGCCAGGAGATCGATGGTCGCGCCGACCTGTATGCGCTGGGCGTGGTGCTGTACGAGATTCTGGTCGGCGAGTTGCCCTACCGCGGAACCGATGCGCTTTCGACGGCGCTCGCGCACCTGACTGAGCCGTTGCCGGAATTGCCGGTGCACCACGGCCGTTACCAGGAGGTGCTGCGCAAGTTGTTGGCCAAGGACCCGGCGGAGCGTTATCCGGATGCCGACGCATTAGTGCTGGCCCTGGACAACCTGCCGGCGGACTCGTCGGAGGCCACCTTGGTACGGCCGCTGCCGATCCCGCTGAGTTTTGACTTGGCGGGCATCACGCCTGTCACCGTCGACATACCCACCGACAAACCGCAGCCGCAGCCGATAGTGCGCCAACCGGTCGTGACGCCAACGCAGCACAACGCCCCGTCCGAACAGCGCCGTGGGCCGGTGTTGGCATTGGCCGCCGTGGCGGTTGCGGTGGCACTGGCCATCGGTGGTGCCAGCTATTGGTGGTTGAGCGGCGCCGACGAGCCGGTCAAGCCGCCCGCTGCCGTGGTGCCTGAAAAGGCGCCTGCAGCGGTGCCGCCAGCGGCGGTCGCGGTGGCTGATGGCGGCCAGCGTCCGTTATTGATGGCCGGCAAGAAAACCCTGTTCCAGCGCGTGCTCAGCAAGCCCGGCGCCAAGCTCTCAGCGGACGCGGGCAGCGCGCCGGGCAAGGCGCTGCCGGCGTTTTCCGTGCTCTACGTCTACCAACGCAAAGACATCGACGGCAGCCCGTGGGTACGTGTCGGCGCCGCCACCGACGGGCGCAGCGACGGTTGGCTGCCGGCCGCCCAGGTCAGCGACTGGAAGCAAAGCCTGGTATTGAAATTCACCGAACGCTCGGGGCGCGCGCCGGTGATGTTCCTGCGCCAGTCCGGCGAGGTGGAAAAACTGCTGGCCGATCCGGCTGCGGCGAAAAGCGCGTTGGCCAGGGCGCAGAACAACCGCGAGGACAACCAGCAAGTCCTGGCCCTGGAACCCACCGCCAGCGCGGTGCCGCAAAACCAGTTCTACCTGTTGCCGATCTTTGATTCCAAAGAGAGCTTCGACGAAAACGGCCAGCCGGTGCAGTTGCTCAACGTGGCGTCCATCGACCCTGGCAGCAGCGCAGTCGCCAAGCCGTCGGCGCCCGCAATCAATGCCCATGCCGACGCCTTCCGTACCGCCGTGGTGCTGGTGGTCGACACCACCGTGTCGATGCAGCCCTATATCGATCAAGTGCGCGATGTGGTCCACGAGCTGCAAACGCGCATCGCCGAGCGCGGCGAGTTGGACAGCGTCAGCTTCGGCCTGGTGGGCTTTCGCAACAGCATCAAGAAAACCCCCGGCCTGGAATACGTGGCCAAAACCCTGATCACCCTCGACCAGGGCCGCGATCCGCAGCGTTTCCTCGACCTGGCGCGGCAGGTCAAGGCCTCGACGGTGTCCAGCCACTCGTTCAACGAAGACGCGTTTGCCGGGGTGATGCAGGCGGTGGACGGCATGGACTGGTCCGGCTACGGCGGGCGCATCATCCTGCTGGTCTCCGATGCCGGCGCGCTGCGCAAGAACGACCCGTTCGCGGCCACCCAGATGAACGAAGCCGAAGTACGTCAGGCGGCGCTGGGCAAGCAGATCAAGATCTACGCGCTGCATCTGCGCACCGATGCCGGCAAGAAAACCCATGCCGGCGCCGAAAGCCAGTATCGCGTCCTCACCGCCGACGCCAACCCGCAGATCGGCGACCTGTACACCCCGGTGCCGGGTGGCGATGTGCGCAAGCTGGGCGAGCGCGTCGATGAGATCGGCACGGTGTTTGCCAACCTTGTGCATCAGGTGCGCAGCAACACGCCGCAGCCGGTGCCGTTACTCAGTGCCGCGCCGAGCCTGGCGGACAAATCCGCAGCCGTCGGTTATGCCATGCACATGGACTTCCTCGGCCGCAAGACCGCCAGCCAGGCGCCGCAACTGGTCAGCGCCTGGACCACCGACCGCGACCTGACCAACCCGGCGCTGCCGGCGTTCCAGGTGTGCGTGATGCTGACCAAGCTGCAACTCAACGACCTGCAACAGTCGCTGAAGTTGATCGTCGATGCGGCGCGCAAGACCCAAAGCTCGCCCAAGGACTTCTTCCAGGAAATCGCCAGCGCCTCGGCCTACATGAGCCGTGACCCGCAAGCCCTGCGCAAGGGCGGCAACCTGGCCGACGGCGGCCTGTTGGGCGAGTACCTGGAGGGGCTGCCGTACCGCAGCAAGTCGCTGAACATGACCCAGGACCTGTGGTTGTCGTTGAGTGTGGCCGAGCAGGAGGATTTCATCGACGAGTTGGATTCGAAAATCCGTCTCTACGAGACCTTCCACAATGACCTGGCCAACTGGGTACGGTTCGGCGATGCCGAGCCGGGCGATGCGTTGTACCGCGTGCCGTTGTCGACGCTGCCGTGATGCTGAGCCTGAACGCGGTGCACAAGAGCCGGGGCGTCGGCAGCCAGCGCTACAGCCTGATAATTCCGGCGCTGCACCTGCGCGCGGGTGAGCAACTGGCGATTGTCGGGCCCAGCGGCTGCGGCAAGAGCACCTTGCTCGATATGCTCGCACTGGTGCTGGCGCCGGACCGGATCGGGCAGTTCGAACTCAACCGGATCGACATCGATGGGCTGTGGCGCGCCGACCGGCAGACCGATCTCGCCCAGTTGCGCAGCCGGCATTTGGGCTATGTGCTGCAAACCGGCGGGCTGCTGGAGTTTCTCGATGTACGCGGCAATATTGCCTTGCCCCGGCAGTTGCTGGGTTTGAAGGACGACGGCAGCGTGGTGCGCCTGGCCGAGCAATTGCAAATCAGCGATCAACTGCACAAGCGTCCGGCGGCGCTGTCGGTGGGCCAGCGCCAACGCGTGAGCTGCGCCCGCGCCCTGGCCCATGCACCGCAACTGGTGTTGGCCGACGAGCCGACGGCGTCCCTCGACCCGCTCAATGCCGAGCGCGTGATGCAAGCCCTGCTGGCCCAGGCCCGTGAACACCGCGCCGCCTGTGTGATCGCCACCCATGATGAACCCCTGGCCCGCGCCAGTGGCTTGCAGGTGCGCCGCATCGGTTGCCGTCGCGATGCCGACGGCGGTGTCACCGCGACGCTCGGGGAGGCCTGCTGATGCGCATCGGCCTGGTGGCGTCCCTTGCCTGGCAGGACTACCGCAACGATGCGTGGCTGTCGGCCTGCTCGGTGCTGGCGCTGGTGGCAGTCATCGCGCCGTTGCTGGTGTTATTTGGCCTGAAATTTGGACTGGTTGGCAGTTTGACCCAACGCCTGGAGACCGACCCCGCGACCCGTGAAATTATTCCGTTGGGCGGCGGTCGATTCAGCAGCGCTTTCGTCGAGCAGCTTGGCCGGCGTAGCGATGTGGCGTTTGCCATACCGCGTACGCGGCAGATTGCGGCGACCGCGCAAGTGGGTGCCCTGGTTTTGGAAATGCTGCCGACCGCGCCGGGTGACCCGCTGCTGGCCGGCTTGCCGATCCCTGAGGGCCTGGACCAGATCGTGCTCAGTCATACCGCCGCCGAGAAGCTCGCGGCGCGGCCCGGCGACTGGCTGGAGACGCGCTTTGCGCGGCAGCTGGCGGGGCGCGTCGAGGCCCAGCGGACGCGGGTGCAGGTGCGCGCGGTATTGCCGTTGGAGGCCTTTGCCCGTGACGGGCTGTTTGCGGACCTGGTGTTGCTGGAGGCGGTGGAAGATTATCGCGATGGCCGCGCCGTGCCGGCGCTGGGGTGGGCGGGTGACACCGTGGCGGTGGGCGAGCAGCGTGTGTACCCGGCGTTTCGCTTGTATGCGCGCGGACTCACCGACGTGGAACCGCTGCGCCTGTATTTCGCCGGGCAGAATCTGCTGGTGTCGACCCAGGCGCAGACCATCGCCCAGGTGCAGTCGTTGAGTCGTAACCTGTCGGTGGTCTTCTGGATCATCTGCGGGTTGGCCTTGGCCGGTGCGTTTGCGGCGACCTTCGCCGGCGCGTTGGCGGCGGTGGCGCGCAAGCGTCGGGAGTTGTCAGTGTTGCGCCTGCTGGGGTTTTCCACCGCCGCGTTGTTGCTGTTCGTGGTGCTGCAGGCGCTGTACAGCGCGAGTGTTGCCGCCGTGCTCAGTGCCGGGTTGTATGGCCTGGCCGAGGCGGGTTTGAACCGATTATTCGTGCAGGTGCCGGGCGAATACGCCAGTCATCTGTTGGCGCGTCACTACGGCCTGGGCCTGGCTGCCGCGCTCGGCGTCAGCGCCGTGGCGGCGGCGTGTGGGGGTTGGCGAGTGGCGCGTATCCAGGCTTCTGAAGGAATCAGAGATGTTTAAGTTACTGGGCGCCTGTGTGGCGCTGAGCCTGGCCTCGCTGGCCTGGGCCGATGAGGCAAGCGACAAGCTCGACAACCCCAAACCGTTGCCGGACGACGTGAGCCTGCCGCTGCCGTGCGAAGGCCAGATGGTGTTCCGCTACGCCTATGTATTGGCCCAGGGCACCCTGGACGACCGCGAGGTCAGCCTCGGCTATCCCTTTGCCGAAGGCGAGGCGGGCTACCAGCAGTCGTTTATCTCCGGTTACCGGCGCGACTTCATCAACGGCCAGTTCACCCTCAAGGATCTGCCGAAAGACTGGAACAAGGTCATCGCACCGCTGATGCCGAAGACCGACGCCAAAACCCCGCTCAAGCCGATGCTCTACTTCATCGGCAAGTACGAAGTGACGGCCCGCCAGTACGCCCAGGTAATGTCCCAGGCGCAGTCCCTGGCCAGCGGCGAGCCGGCTCCGGCCTGCGATGCGCCTGAGGGCATGGCCGGGCGTCTGCCCAAAGTGAAATTATCGCGTTTCGAGGCCGAGCGTTTCTCGGCGGTGTACAGCGCCTGGCTGATGAAATACCACCGCGAGTTGCTGCCGGTGAGCGGCCGTGGCGCCTCGGCCGACGATGGCGGCCTGGGCTTTGTGCGCCTGCCCACCGAAGTGGAGTGGGAGTACGCCGCACGCGGTGGCCAGGCGGTGAGTCGCCAGGATTTGGAAGGGCGCCTGTTTCCACGCCGCGTCGAGGGCAGCGAAAGCGACGGGCCACTGGGCGATTACGCCGTGTTCAACCAGGTCGCCGGTGGCACCGGGCAGGCCGCGCGGTTGATGCCCATCGGCACTAAATTGCCCAACCCGATCGGTATGTTCGACGTGATCGGCAACGCTGCGGAAATGGTCCAGGAATCCTTCCAGCTGGTGCACGCCGGGCGCCGCCAGGGCACCTATGGCGGCTTCGTGGTCAAGGGCGGCAATTACCTGGAGGGCGAAGGCACGTTGTTCACCGGCATGCGCCGCGAATACCCGCTGTTTGCCGCCGACGGCACCGAGCAAAGCAACGAGACCACCGGGTTTCGCGTGGCGATTGGCGCGCTGTCGGCGCCGCGTTCGCGCTACAAGGAACTGTTCGCCCAGTGGCAGAAAGAAGGTCGCCTCGCCTCGCTGACCGACGCCATCGACGACGCCCAGGACCCGACCAAGCGCCTGGACAGCATCATTGCCGCCAGCGTCGATCCCAAGCTGCAAGCCGAACTGGGACTGGTCAACGAAGAACTCAAGCGCAACGTGTCGCTGATCGCTCAGCAGCGCGAAGAGGCGGCGGGCAACCTGATCCAGTCCGCTGCCTTGGTGGCCGAGACCATCAGCAACTACAACATCCGCCTGGCCAACCTGCAGAAAAGTCGCCAGCAGGCTGTGGATAACAAGGACACGGCCAGCGCGCAGTTATTTGACATGGCCATTACCAATGGGCGCAGCGCGCTGGATGGCGCAGTGGCGATTTATATCGACAACCTGGCCACCGGCACGCGCTACACCGATGCGGTGATCCAGGCCCAGTTTCAACGGATCAAGGAAGAGTTGGATCGCAAACCGGTGCTCGGCAAGAGCCTGGTGACGCGCGCAACACTGTTCGTTCGCCATGTCGGCAACTACCGCAAGCAACAGCGGGCCGACCCGGCAACGATCTTGAAGGAATTGCTCGCAGCAAGCGGTCAGCGGTCTTGATCGTTGGCTGTCCGGCGAGCTTGGAAGGGACTCAGACGGCGGTGGGCCGTGCTGGGCAAGTCAAACTTAATAGAGATCACACCTATGCTTTTTTCCCGTAAGTCGGTTTCCAAGCGTCACCTGCTGCTGATCGCGGCCGGTTTCAGCACCGTGCTGACCGGTTGCGCTACGTCGCCTGCGTCCAAGGTCGCGTCGAGCACCAAGGTCGAGTACTACCCGAACTGCTACGAGCCGGTGCAGCACCTGCGCGCCACCGATTCGAACATGACCAAGTCGGTCGTGACCGGTGCCGCTATCGGCGCGGCCGGCGGTGCATTGCTCGGCGCCCTGACCGGCGACAAGGAAAAGCGCGGCCGTAACGCGGCTATCGGCGCAGCGGGCGGTGCCCTGGCGGGCGGCGCGGCGGGCTACTACACCGAGCGTCAGAAGCAGATCGCCGATGACAACCAGCGCATCGCTTCCTACTCCACCGACTTCAACAAAAGCGCCTCCGACATCGACCGCAGCACTGCCTATGCCAAGGCTTCGCAGCAGTGCTACCAGAGCGCATTCACCAAGCTGGTGGCAGACCGCAAGGCCAAGGCCGTCAACGACACCGAAGGCCGCAAGCGCCTGGCGGAAATCGTGGCAGGCTTGAAGGAATCCAACGACCTGATCGTTGCGGTCAACGGCAAAGCCAGCGAAGACCTGAACAACTACACCCAGGCCTACGAGAAAGACCTGCAGCAAGTGGGTGTGCAGCGTAACGACGTGGTCACCGTCGCCACTGCCGACACCACACCGGTCGCGCCGCCGGCCAAAGGCAAGAAAGTCGTCAAGCCGCCGAAAAAGAAAGTGCTGCCAGTGGTGCCAAAAGAAGCGGTGACCACCGAGAAGAGCATCCAGACCGTGCAGGCCAAGCAAGCTGAAAGCAAGCAGGTCGCCAGCGCCGGCAAGGCTCAGCTCGAAGGCAGCTGCCGCGATCCAAACCTGGCCGACTGGGCGCCGGTGCCTTGCCCTAACGTTTAAGCAACATGTTGCTATAAGCGTTAAACGCCAACCGATCTCCCGCTAAAGCGCGAGATCGGTGGCGTTCTCTTTGCAAATCGTTACACTGCTGCGGCCACTCAATAATTACACCGAGGCCGTGTGCATGAAATTTCGTCTTCTCCTGTGGGTGCTGGGCCTGATGATGGGCAAAGCCAGCCGCACCAATCCCGCCTTTCAGCAGCAGCTGGGTGACAAAGACCTGGCCTTCCAGTTGCAGACCCTCGACGGCAAGGTTGCCCGTCACTTCATCGTCAAAGACCAGCGCATCACCAGCCACTCGGGCGTACACCCGACGCCGGCGTTCGCGATTGCGTTCAAGGATGCCGCCTACGGCTTCGCCACGATGCAGGCCAAGAACAAACAGCTGGCGTTCATGACGGGGATTCAGGACAAGTCGATCCAGATCAAGGGCAACCCGGCGCTGGTGATCTGGTTCCAGGGGTTGACCAAGTATTTGAAGCCGAAGAAAAAGAAGTAGGCCTGATCGTTCCCACGCTCTGCGTGGGAACGCCGCTTTGGACGCTCCGCGTCCGCTCTCAGAACTCGATCAATTAGGCCAGTTCAGCTTGCCCCGAGACCGTGACTACTCGATCAGCCAGCAACTGTGCCAGTTCGATTAACTGCGTAACGCCCAGCAGTTCCTCTCGTTTCGGTCCTTCAAGGTCAAAGGCCAGGTCGCAACTCAGCGCATTGGCCGAGGCGAGTGTTTCGCTGAGGTTGACCAACAGATCTTCAGTGCTGATTCCATCGGCCACGGTAAATAGCCGCACGGGGGGATTTGGGGTGGGTTTGATCATGGTGAAACTCCGGAGATATTAAAGGAGCTGCCATTGATCGCCGCGACGCGATGGGGGTGGCAGCTGTACGCAGGTTCGCGGACCGACTCTCCAGAACATCGGCATACCCGAAGGTATCCCGCGCACAGCCGCCATAGCGCCGCACAGTAGACGACAAAAAAGCGCCAACTGAAAGGACACGATGACGCTTTGGCGTCTGAAGAAATACGGGCCGCGACGCCCGACCGCTGTGTGTGCAGCGGTGTACGGAGACTAGAGATTGAGTGTCCTAGGGACAACCTCAACGCCTTGTAAGACGTTTCTGTTTTCCCAGTACCTGGCCGAACGGACAGTTATTTGGCTTTGCGCCAGCCAAGCTGAAGAAAAAGAAGTAGGCTTTCAGGGAGGCCGAGTTGGATTCATCGGGGGCAAGCCCCCTCCCACAAACGGCCATATTCCAAGGCCGGAACGCGATCAAATGTGGGAGGGGGCTTGCCCCCGATAGCAGTTTTACAGGCTACCGATTCAGCCCTGACTGAACTGGGAGGCCAGTTCGCGGAGCAGCACCTCGGCATCCAGCACCTTGCCCACCACTTCCTCAGCCTTCTCACGGCTCAAGCCCAGGCGCTCAAGCAGCGCATCCGGAATCGCCTCATCCGGCCCGGACCCAATCCCCCGGCTACGCAACAGGCGCACGGCCAGGCATACCAGGTTCGGGTATTCAGCGTACTGCCCGTCATAGGTGGGGTCGTGCTGGAAGCGCAGGGCGGTGGACAGCTCGTCCGGCATGTCCCAGTAGCGCATCAACC
This sequence comes from Pseudomonas sp. Wu6, assembly GCF_019891515.1. Classification (NCBI taxonomy): domain Bacteria; kingdom Pseudomonadati; phylum Pseudomonadota; class Gammaproteobacteria; order Pseudomonadales; family Pseudomonadaceae; genus Pseudomonas; species Pseudomonas sp. Wu6. The sequence goes on from NZ_JAFLXH010000011.1 coordinate 136,735, forward strand.
ACGCACCGATCTGTTCGCGGCTGATACCGAGCAGGTGTTGCTCGACATAGCTGTGGCACACATGCGGGTTGACCTCCAGGTGGCGGCAGATCAGCGAGAAGTGTGGCGGGAATACGTGGGCCAGCAGCAGGTAGCCGAAGTTATGCAGCAGGCTGGCGAGGTAGGTCAGGCCGGCTTCGGGGCGCTGGGCGCGGGGCATGGCGCGGGTCAGCCCTTCAATCACGGCGGCGGTGTAGATTGATTGGTGCCAGTACGGCGTGGACTGGTGCGGGCGGTCCTTGGGCAGGCTCAGGGTTTTACCCAGGGCCAGGCCCAGCGCCAGGTTGATCACCAGATCGAAGCCCAGCACCCGCACGATGGCGTCTTCCACCGAGCGGATCTTGCCCGGCGAAGCGTAGTAGGGTGACGCTGCCCAGCTCACCACCTGGGCGGCCAGGGCCGGGTCGGTTTCAACTACGCCGGTGATGTCATCGATGGTGGCGTTGGGGTCGACGCGCAGTTTGATGATCTTCTGCGCGGTATCGGCCAGCGGCGGGATCTCGATGGTCGCTTCCAGGCGTTGCTGAATACGGCGGGCGGTGAAGGCCTGCATCGCCTGGGTGATTTCCTCGCGGTCATCATTGGGGCGGTCGAGGTTGGGGCGAATCTTGCTCAGCGGCTCGCCGAACTGCGCGGCGCTGGCCTTGGTCAGCATGGTCTTGAAGTGCTCGCTGGCGATTTCCAGCAGCAGCCCGGCTTCGCCGGAATGCACCAACAGGCTCGACTCGTTGAGCAGGCTGCCTTCATACAGGCAAGGCGAACTGGTGAGTGGCGGCAGGCCCGGCAGCAGGTTCAGTTCATGTTTGCCCAATATGCGCTCAACGCGCTCCGGTGCCACGGCGGTGAGGCGGCGCCCGGTGAGTTCGGTAAGGCGGTTGAGGTCGAGCAACTGGCTCTGGGGGAACAGCACCATGAGCTCGCCCACAGCATCTTCGAGCAGTACCGCCTGGACCTTTCGCGCAGGGTTCAGGCCAGGCTGTTCGATGACTTCCGTGTAGGGAATGGCGAGCTTTGCGAGCAGCGCCCGAATGACCGGCGGGGCGGTCAGTGGGGCTGTAGCGAGGGCGACTTCTGACATGGCCTGATCCAATTTCGTACAGTCACCGAAGTATAACCAGCTTGTTACACCTGTTGGTTGACTAACTTCGGTTTGTGATCGGGTGCGCGGCCCTTGTAGGAGCGAGCTTGCTCGCGAAAATTGTTAACGATAAGGCTGGCATTCTGGATGACCGCGTCGTCAGGGTGGTTTTCGCGAGCAAGCTCGCTCCTACAGGGGGACGCGCGTCAGACCTGGCCGTATTGCTGCCCGTGTCGCAGCCAGCGGTTGAGCAACGGGCTGACATGCTCCGGCCAGCGCTCCAGCAGGGCTTGCGCTGCGTCGCGCACGGCGGGCAGCAGGTCGGCGTCGCGCATCAGGTCGGCGACCTTGAATTGCAACAGGCCGGTCTGGCGGGTGCCGAGCATTTCACCAGGACCGCGCAACTCGAGGTCTTTTTCGGCAATGACAAAACCGTCGTTGGTTTCGCGCATGATGCCCAGCCGTTGGCGGCCGATCTGCGACAGCGGCGGGTGATACAGCAGCACGCAATGGCTGGCGGCGCTGCCCCGACCGACGCGGCCGCGCAATTGGTGCAGTTGAGCCAGGCCCAGGCGCTCGGGGTTTTCAATGATCATCAGGCTGGCGTTTGGCACGTCCACACCCACTTCGATCACAGTGGTGGCCACCAGCAATTGCAGGTTGCCGGCCTTGAACTCGGCCATCACCGCAGCTTTTTCGGCCGGTTTCATCCGGCCATGGATCAGCCCCACCTTGAGTTCGCCCAGGGCGCTGGTGAGGTCTTCATAGGTGGTTTCGGCGGCCTGGCAGGTCAGCTCTTCGGACTCTTCGATCAGCGTACACACCCAGTACGCCTGGCGGCCTTCGGCGCAGGCGCCGCGCACCCGCTCGATCACTTCGACGCGCCGCGTGTCGGTGACCAGCACGGTGTTGACCGGCGTGCGGCCGGGCGGCAGTTCGTCAAGGATCGAGGTGTCGAGGTCGGCGTAGGCGCTCATGGCCAGTGTGCGTGGGATCGGCGTGGCGGTCATGATCAACTGGTGCGGGTTCATGCGCCCGCCCACGCCTTTCTGGCGCAGGGCCAGGCGCTGTTGCACGCCGAAGCGGTGCTGTTCGTCGATGATCACCAGCGCCAGGTTCTTGAACTGCACTTCGTCCTGGAACAGTGCATGGGTGCCCACCACCATGGGCGCGCCAGCGGCGATTTGCTCGAGGGAGGCCGCGCGGTTCTTGCCCTTGAGCTTGCCGGCCAGCCACGCGACTTCCAACCCCAGCGGCTCGAGCCAGCGTTTGAAGGTGATGAAGTGTTGTTCAGCGAGAATTTCCGTGGGTGCCATCAGCGCGACCTGGTAACCGGCTTCCAGGGCCTGCAAGGCGGCGAGGGCGGCGACCACGGTCTTGCCCGCGCCCACATCGCCCTGGATCAGGCGCAGCATGGGTTCCTGCTGGCTGAGGTCGTAGGCAATCTCGTTGCCGACGCGTTGCTGGGCGCCGGTCGGTGCAAAGCCCAGGTTGGCCAGGTATTGCGCGGGCAGGCGCGTGGCCTTGGGCATCGCCGGAGCGCGCAGCGAGCGCATGCTTTCGCGCAGGCGCTGCTGGGACAGTTGATGGGTCAGCAATTCTTCGAAGGCCAGGCGATGCTGCGCCCAGTGATGGCCGAGGGCGAGTTCGTCGACATCGGCGTCGGCCGGTGGGTGGTGCAGGTAGCGAATCGCATCGGCCAGCGGTGCCAGTTGATAGTCGCGCGCCAGTTCCAGCGGCAGCCAGTCGGGCAGGCTTTGCGGGCCGAGCATCGTCAGGGTCTGCATGCACAACTGACGCAGGCGTTGCTGGGTGAGGCCTTCGGTCAGCGGGTAGATAGGCGTGAGAGTGGTGTCCACCGGCGGCGGTTCGTCGCCGGTTATGGCGCGGTACTCCGGGTGGTAGATCTCCAGGCCCGAGGCCCCCGGACGCGCTTCGCCGTAGCAGCGCACGCGGGTGCCGCGCTTGAGGCCTTCTTTCTGCGCATTGCTGAAGTGATAGAAACGCAGGCTCAGGCCGCCGGTACCGTCCTGCAGGCGCACCACCAGGCTGCGGCGCTTGCCCATGACTACGTCGGCGCCGCTGACAGTGCCTTCGATCACTGCGTCCTGGCCGGGACGCAAATGGCCGATGGGCACGACCCGGGTGCGATCCTGGTAACGCAGCGGCAGGTGGAACAGCACGTCCTGAAGGTTTTCCAGGCCGACCTTGGCCAGTTTCTCGGCCATGGCTTCACCGACACCCTTGAGTGCCGTCACCGGCACCTGCGACAGCTCTGTCATACCGTTACTTAGCTCGCAGCAGGCGGTTTGGCCACCGAGCACAGGCGGATCGAGTCGGCGAGGATCTCAATCGCCTTGGGGCGCGGGAAGCTGGCGCGCCAGGCGATGGCCACGGTGCGGAAGGGCACCGGTGGCGTGAGTGGGCGTACTTCGATCACGCCGGGGGCGTAGTGATGGCTGTCGACCGCCGACAACGGCAGGATCGAAATGCCCAGGCCGGAAGCGACCATATGGCGAATGGTTTCCAGGGAACTGGATTCCACCGTGGTGTGCTTGGCGCCGTCGTTGCCCTTGGTCAGGGTCGGGCAGGCTTCCAGGACCTGGTCGCGGAAGCAGTGGCCTTCACCGAGCAGCAGCAGGCTCTTGTCGTTGAGCAGACCGGCGTCGATGCTGTCCTTTTTGGTCCACGGGTGGGAGGCCGGCATCAGGACATAGAACGGCTCATCGTAGAGCGGCAGCGTCAGCACATCCGCCTCATTGAACGGCAGGGCGATGATGATCGCGTCCAGCTCGCCGTTGCGCAGTTTGTCGCGCAGGACGTGGGTGAAGTTTTCTTCGATATACAGCGGCATCTGCGGCGCGACGCGGTGCAGTTGCGGGATCAGGTGCGGGAACAGGTAGGGGCCGACGGTGTAGATGGCGCCGACCTTGAGCGGCGCGGTCAGCTGGTTCTTGCCGGCCTGGGCCAGTTCGCGAATGCTTTGCGCCTGCTCCAGCACTTTCTGGGCCTGGGCAACGATGCCTTCGCCCACGGGGGTGAGGCGCACGGCGCTTTTGCTGCGCTCGAAAATCAGTACACCGAGTTCGTCTTCAAGCTTTTTCACGCCCACCGACAGCGTCGGCTGGCTGACGTGGCAGCGCTCGGCCGCGTGGCCGAAATGCTGTTCCTGGGCGAGGGTCACGATGTAGCGTAATTCTGTAAGAGTCATAGCGGGCGTCCATGAAGTTGCGGGCCAAGCATACCGGCTGCAATCGATAGACGCACGTTATCAGAACTTTGCTGGGGATTGAGCGTGGAGTGACGGAATTTTGCTGAAGCGAGCAAGCGAATGTGGGAGGGAGCTGGCCCCTCCCACATCGCTTGAGCTAGCGGCGCCGCTTGTCGATGTTGTAAACGAACGGTGCGACGAGTTCCACACTGCCGTTTTTCAACAGGTCGGCTGGCGGTTTGGGCAAGGGTTGAGCTTTGCGGATCATGTCCAGCGTCGCGCGGTCCAGGTCGGCGTTGCCGGAGCGGCCTTCCAACTCATAGGACAGCACATTGCCTTCGCCATCAACCACGAAGCGCAGGCGGTTCATGCCTTCCTTGCCACGCTGCTGCGCGCCCGGCGGGTACTTCTTGTACTTCTGCAGGTGTGCCAGCAGGGTACTTTGCCAGGATGCCTGGGCGGCCATCTGTTGTGCCGATGGGCCGGGGGCGGGCTGCGCTGATTTTTGCGCAGGCGCGTTGCTCGGCGGGGTTTCGCTCGGTGGCTCCTCGGAAGGTTTTTCCTTGGGCGGCTCGGGCTTCTTCTCCACCGGCTTGGGCGGTTGAGGCTTGGGCTTGGGCTTGACCGGCTTGGGCACCTGGATCGTTGGCTTGGGCGCCTCGGCCAGTTTCGGCAGAGGCAGCTCCTCGACCGGTGGTGGCGGTGGCGCAACGACCTTGGGCGGTGCCGGAGGCGGCGGTGGCGCCGGCAAGGGTGCCAGGTCGATGACCATCGCGGCCGGCGGCAACTGGATCGCCTGGGGCGCGGACCATTGGAGCGCGATGATGATCGCGACGGCATGCACGCCCAGCACGACTGCGAGGCTGGTGCCATAACGCGTCAGTTTGTGGCGCGTCGTGATCATTTCTTGGCTGCCGTCTCAAGTCCGACCAGGCCTACCTTGAGGTAGCCGGCTGCCCGTAGGGCATCCATCACGCTCATCAGGTCGCCGTAGTCCACGCCCTTGTCGGCCTGGAAGAAGATCGTCGTGTCTTTCTTGCCCTGGGTCTTGGCGTCGAGCACCGGCCCCAGGGTTTCAGCCTTGACTTCTTCTTCACCCAGGAACAGACGTTGGTCCGCTTTCACGCTGAGGAAAATCGGCTTCTCCGGCCGTGGCGCCGGCTTGGCGCTGGAGGCGGGAAGGTCGACCTTGATATCCACGGTGGCCAACGGTGCGGCCACCATGAAGATGATCAGCAGCACCAGCATCACATCGATAAACGGTGTGACGTTGATTTCGTGGTTCTCGACGAGCTCGTCGTCGCCTTGATTCAAATGCAGGCCCATGGCCGATTACCCCACTTTCACCATGTGCGGTTGCGAGCTGCGCTCGGTAGGCAGGTGATCGAGGTCGCGGCTGACCAGCAGCAGGACTTCTGCCGAGGCATCCGACACCTGGGCCTTGTAGCCGGCAATCGAACGGGCGAAGACGTTGTAGATCACCACCGCAGGAATCGCGGCAACCAGGCCCAGGGCGGTCGCCAGCAGGGCTTCGGCGATGCCGGGGGCGACCACGGCGAGGTTGGTGGTCTGGGTCTTGGCGATGCCGATAAAGCTGTTCATGATGCCCCACACGGTACCGAACAGGCCGACGAAGGGCGCAGTGGAACCGATGGTGGCCAGCACGCCGGTGCCGCTGCTCATGTTACGGCCGCAGGCGGCAACCAGGCGCTCAAGGCGGAAGCTGACACGCTCCTTGATGCCTTCTTTTTCGCGGGTGTTGGCCGACAGGCGCATTTCTTCCAGCGCGTCGTGCACCAGGGTATTGGCCAGGGTGCCCTTCTTGGTCGCGGTTTCACTCGCTTCCTTGAGGGTGGTGGCTTTTTTCAGGTGGACGATTTCAGTGCGCAGACGACGCTTGGCGCCCAGCAGCTCGAAGCCTTTGGCGATCCAGATGGTCCAGGTAATGATGGAGGCGATGGCCAGGCCGATCATCACGGCTTTCACCACCCGGTCGGCGTTCTGGTACATGCCCCACGGGGACAGGTCGTGTGCCATGCCCAGGGTGTTGTCTTCTTCCAGCACTACGCCGGTTTCGTCGGCAGGTGCTGCAGCCGGGGCCTGGTCGGCGGTTGGCGCGGCGGCTGGAGCAGCCGGAGTGGCGGCGTTCTGCTCGGCAGCGGCTGGAGCGGCAGGTGCGGTTGCATCAGCGAAAGCGGCGGTCGGCGCCAGCAGTATGCTGAACAGCATCGCAGCAATCGCACGCCAGGCGCGGGATGGGCTGTGAGGCTTGGTTGGCGAAGCGGGGTTTGTATTACGTGTCATGCTGGCCGGACCTGAGTGAAAATAAAGGGTTGATCGTCCTGCCAGACCCCTGTGGGCCGAGGACAAATGGGTGGTTATTATTGCAAGTAATTCTTGTTAACTAAAGTGGCACTGTTACTTTATTTCGCTTTTTACTGGCCGTTGATCCTCTCGCGCGGCTAATCTGGGCCTTTGAGAATGGAGTTTTACGATGTCTGCGCCTTCTGTTGTGATTGTCGGTTGCGGTGATGTGGGTAGTCGGCTGGCTAGCCAATTGCTGGCCGGAGGATGGGAGGTTCATGGCCTGCGCCGCGATATTTCACGCCTTCCCGAGGGCGTTATCGGCATTGCCGGCGACCTGTTCAATAAAGACTGCCCTGAGACCTGGCCGATCGGTGGGGTGGATTACCTGGTGTACTGCGCCGCAGCCACTGACCACGACGAGGCCGGCTATCGCGCAGCGTATGTGCAGGGTTTGAAGCATGTGCTGGAGTGGCTGCAGGATTACGGCCAGGCGCCCAGGCATCTGTTGTTCGTGTCCAGCAGCAGTGTGTACGGGCAGCAGAATGGCGAGTGGGTCGACGAAACCTCTGAAACCCGGGCCAAAGGTTATTCCGGCCAGGTCATGCTCGAAGCCGAGCAGGTGGCGCTCAACAGCGGCATCCCGGCAAGCGTGGTGCGATTGACCGGCATTTACGGCCCGGGCCGTGAGTGGCTGTTGACCCAGGTTCGCCAGGGTTACCGCGTGGCGATCGACCCGCCTTTATATGGCAACCGGATTCACGCGGATGACGCGGCGGGTTTGCTGGCGTTTTTGCTGCGTCATGTGGAGCAGGGCGGTTCGCTGGACAAGGTCTATATCGGCGTCGACGACGCGCCCGCACCCTTGGCCGAAGTGGTGGGCTGGTTGCGTGAGTATCTGGGCGTGACAGAGTGGTCCGAGGACGCCAGTGTGCGGCGGGCGGGCAGCAAGCAATGCAGTAATGCGCGGGCCAAGGCGCTGGGTTGGGCACCGACCTATCCGACTTACCGTGAAGGGTATGCCGCTATTTTAAAAGGCTGAATACGATTAAAGAGTTAAGCGTACACCGCCATCTGTAGGAGCGAGCTTGCTCGCGAAAAACTCACAGGCACCGCGTTCATTCAGAAAGCACGCGTTATCGTTGACGTTTTTCGCGAGCAAGCTCGCTCCTACAGACCGGCATTAGGGCAAGCCCCCTCCCACATTTAGCTGCGTATCTGGTCGGTTATTACTTTTCAAGCAACCATTGGCGAGGGCCAGGCGTGAACTGCGGCACTTCATCCGCTTGCGCCGTGTTGATCGCCTGGAAAATCTCCAGTTGCTTGCCCTTGCGCGCAAAGATCCACGGATTGCCCACGCCGTTCAGTTGCAGCCAGATGCTGTCATAACCGCCGCTCATCGAGGCGCAATCGCCCGCCAGGCACAGGGAATAGCGGTCCACACCAGGCAGGCCGACAATCTTGCCATCAGCCTGGAATTGTACGGTGGCGCCATTGCCGACACCGTCGGTGATCTTCCAGTCCCCGCCCATGTAGGCCGCATACAGCGCCCGTTCGAAGTTGGCGCCCAGTGGCGCGCCCTCTGGAGCCGGGTCCTTGGGGCGCATGAACAGTTGCTCAGGCTCATTGTCGTTGGCCACCTGCAGCAGCTTTTTGCCTCTGCGCTTGAGTTCGGTGGCAGCGCTGCCGTAGAACTCCACGCTCCAGGCGCCGGGCTTGTCAGTCAGCAACTTGCCTTCCGCTACTTCAAAACCGTTGTAGTAGCGTGCCTGCAAGGCCTTGGTGTTGACCTCCCATTCCAGGTTCGGGCCAAAGGTCTGCAAGGCTTCGCGCAAAGGGCCGCCCTTGGCTGCCGCATCGATGGCGGCCTGGTTGACCCAGGTCCCGCTGACATCCAGATTGGCAGGGTTGCTGGCACAGCCGCCGAGCAGCAGGGCGAGCAACGAAGAGGCTACAAGCGCTTTGCGCATGACTAAATCCTTCTGAAACAAAGTCGGCGCAGCGATTGAAGCTGCGCCGGGTGTCTTTACTCGATGACCAGAATCGCGTCCATTTCAACCTGCGCGCCCTTTGGCAAGGCAGCAACACCGATGGCGGCGCGGGCCGGGTACGGCTGTTCGAAGTACTTGCCCATGATCTCGTTGACCTTGGCGAAGTGGCTCAGGTCGGTCAGGAAGATGTTCAGCTTGACGATGTCCTTGAACGAGCCGCCGGCCGCTTCAGCCACGGACTTGAGGTTTTCGAAGACCTGTACGGTCTGTGCTTCGAAGCCTTCCACCAGTTCCATGGTCTTTGGGTCCAGCGGGATCTGGCCGGACATGTAGACGGTGTTGCCCGCCTTGATCGCCTGGGAATAAGTACCGATGGCGGCCGGGGCTTTGTCGCTGGTGATTACTGTCTTGGTCATGAATGACTCCTTGTAATGGGCGATGGCTTGTTGGCAGGGTTATGCACGCATGCGGGTGATGCGAATCACCCCGGTCAGCGCGCGCAGCTTCTTGATCACGCGGGCCAGGTGCACGCGGTCGTGCACGCTGACCACCAGCTGGACCACGCTGATGCGCCCATCGCGTTCGTCCATGCTGATTTTCTCGATATTGCCGTCGGCCGCGTTGACGCTGCTGGCCAGCAGGGCGATCAAGCCGCGCTGGTGCTCCAGCTCCACGCGCAGCTCGACGTTGAATTCGCCGGTAACATCCTTGGCCCAGGAAAGCTGGATGCATTTTTCCGGGTTGTGGCGGATTTCGGTGATGTTGCGGCAGTTGTCCAAGTGCACCACCATGCCTTTGCCCGCCGACAAGTGGCCGACAATCGGATCGCCCGGGATCGGTGTGCAGCATTTGGCGTAGCTGAGCACCAGGCCCTCGGTGCCGCGAATTGCCAGCGGGCCTTCCGGGCTTGGCAACTGTTCGCCTTCGCCGAGCAGGCGGCGCGCAACCACGTAGGCCATGCGGTTGCCCAGGCCAATATCTTCCAGCAGGTCTTCGATGGTTTCCTGGCGGTACTCGTGAAGCATCGCTTGCACGCGCTCCTGCGGGATCTTGTCCAGGGCGCTGTCGAAACCGTTGAGGACCTTGTTCAGCAGGCGTTCGCCCAGGCTGATGGACTCGGAACGGCGCTGCAGTTTCAAGGCGTGGCGGATGTGCGTGCGCGCCTTGCCGGTGACCACGAAGTTGAGCCAGGCCGGGTTCGGGCGCGCGCCGGGTGCACTGACGATCTCGACCGTGGAACCGCTCTGCAGCGGTTCGGACAGCGGCGCGAGGCGACGATTGATCCGACAGGCAATGCAGCTGTTGCCCACGTCGGTGTGCACGGCATAGGCAAAGTCGACCGCTGTGGAGCCTTTGGGCAGCTCCATGATGCGGCCTTTGGGCGTGAACACGTAGACCTCGTCCGGGAACAGGTCGATCTTCACGCTTTCGATGAATTCCAGGGAGTTGCCGGCACGTTGCTGCATTTCCAGCACGCCCTTGACCCACTGGCGGGCGCGGGCGTGGGTGCCCTTTGGCTGCTCATCGCCGCTGGACTTGTACAGCCAATGGGCGGCGATGCCGTTGTTGGCCATCTCTTCCATTTCGCGGGTACGGATCTGGATCTCGATCGGTACGCCGTGCATGCCGAACAGCGTGGTGTGCAGCGACTGGTAGCCGTTGGCCTTGGGGATCGCGATGTAATCCTTGAAGCGGCCGGGCAGGGGTTTGTACAAATTATGTACAGCGCCCAGCACGCGGTAGCAGGTATCGACCTTGTCGACGATGATCCGGAACGCATACACGTCCATGATCTCGTTGAAGGCCCGGCGCTTGCCGCGCATCTTCTTGTAGATGCCGTAGATGTGTTTCTGCCGTCCGCTGACTTCGCCTTCGATCTCATCGATCGCCAGGCAATGGCTCAGGGACTCTTCGATCTTGTTGACGATTTCCTTGCGGTTGCCCCGGGCGCGTTTGACCGCCTGGTAGATGCGCGCCGAGCGCATCGGGTGCATGGCCTTGAAGCCGAGGTCTTCGAACTCGATACGAATGGCATGCATGCCCAGCCGGTTGGCGATGGGCGCGTAGATTTCCAGGGTTTCCTTGGCGATGCGCCGGCGTTTTTCGCCGGAGAGCACTTCCAGCGTGCGCATGTTGTGCAGCCGGTCGGCCAGCTTGACCAGGATCACGCGGATATCGCGCGCCATGGCCATGGCCATCTTCTGGAAGTTTTCCGCCTGGGCTTCGGCCTTGGTCTCGAAATTCATCTGGGTCAGTTTGCTGACCCCGTCGACCAGTTCGGCCACGGTTTCGCCAAATTGCGCGCTGAGCGCTTCCTTGGCGATGCCGGTGTCTTCGATCACGTCATGCAGCATCGCGGCCATCAGGCTCTGATGGTCCATGTGCATGTCGGCAAGAATATTTGCCACCGCAAGAGGATGGGTGACATACGCCTCACCGCTACGACGGCGTTGGCCGTCGTGGGCTTGTTCGGCGTAGAAATACGCTCGGCGGACCAGGTTGACCTGGTCGGGGCCGAGGTAGGCCGATAAGCGATCGGCGAGGGCGTCTATGCTCGGCAAAGTGTGAACTCCTGCCGAAGGCTGTGACCCCGCGCCGTGCTACGTCGACCAGGCATAGGCTTAGACGGCCTCGTTGGACTCGTCCTCGAACGCTGCAAACAGCGGTTCGTCTTCAACGATTTCAGCGTTGGCGATGAACTCGTAGCTCATCAGGCCTTCAGCGATTTCGCGCAGGGCCACAACGGTAGGCTTGTCGTTTTCCCACTGGACCAGGGGCTCTTTGCCGCCAGTGGCCAGTTGACGGGCACGCTTGGTAGAGAGCATGACCAGCTCAAAGCGGTTATCCACGTGTTCTAGGCAGTCTTCAACGGTTACGCGGGCCATGGTATTCCTCGGAGCGAATGCAAGATGCGCGCTGCCCGGTTGGGCGAGCGGACTGAGCAGTTTAAAAAATCACCAGCGTTTAGGGAAGCGCTGATTTTTCTCAGGCCCTCGCAAAACCGCTACAAGTGCCAATGTAAAGCCCTTGCAGCCATTTTGGGAAGGGCCAATCAACCGAGCAGTTCGGCGAGTAATTTGCCGAAACGCTGCTGTTGGCGCTTTTGCTGCAGCTGATTGGCGCGGAAAATCGCCTTCAAATCGTCCAGCGCGTGGGCAAAATCGTCATTGATGATCAGGTAGTCGTAGTCGACGTAGTGGCTCATTTCGCTGACGGCTTCACGCATGCGACCTTCGATGATCTCGTCACTGTCCTGGCCGCGGTTGGTCAGGCGCTGGTGCAAGGCTTCAAGCGAGGGCGGCAGGATGAAGATCGAGCGCGCCTTGGGCATCAGTTGGCGTACCTGTTCGGCGCCCTGCCAGTCGATTTCCAGAATCAGGTCATGGCCTTCATCCAGCGTCTGCTGCAGGTGGCTTTGCGAGGTGCCGTAGAGGTTGCCGAACACTTCGGCGCGCTCCAGGAAGTCACCGTGTTCGATCATCTTGACGAACTCGGTACGCTCGACGAAGTGATAGTGCACGCCGTTCACTTCACCCGGGCGCATGGCGCGGGTGGTGTGGGAAACCGAGATGCGGATCTGCTCGTCAGCGTCGGTCAGGGCCTTGACCAGGCTGCTCTTGCCCGCGCCCGAGGGGGCGGAAATGATGTAAAGGGTGCCGGTGCTGTGGGTCATGGAGGTTGCCTTACTCAATATTCTGTACTTGTTCGCGCATCTGCTCGATCAACACCTTGAGGTTGACCGCCGCCGTGGTGCTGCGCGGATCGAACGCCTTGGAGCCGAGTGTATTGGCTTCGCGGTTGAGTTCCTGCATCAGGAAGTCCAGGCGCCGACCGGCGGCACCGCCGGACTTGAGCACGCGGCGCACTTCGAGGATGTGGGTGCTCAGGCGATCGAGCTCTTCGGCAACGTCGCTCTTCTGGGCCAGCAGCACCATCTCCTGCTCCAGGCGCACGGGGTCGAGGTCGGCCTGCATGTCGGCGAAGCGGTCCAGGACCTTCTGGCGCTGGGTGGCGAGCATCTGCGGTACGAGTTCGCGCAGGGTGACGACGTCCGCTTCGATCGACGTCAGGCGCTCGTTGATCAGGCGGGCCAGTTCGGCGCCTTCGCGTTCACGGCCGGCCTTGAGTTCGTCCAGGCCCTGGGTGAAGAGTGCCAGCGCCTGGGCGTTCAAGGCTTGCGGGTCGGCGGCGTCGGCCACCAGCACGCCGGGCCAGGCCAGGACTTCCAGGGGGTTCAGCGCGGCGGGCTGCTTGATCAGGCCGGCAATGGTTTCGGCGGCGGCGACCAGTTGCGCGGCGCGGTCGCGGTCGACCTGCAGCGGTTTGCCGGTGGTTTCTTCAGTAAAGCGCAGGGTGCATTCCAGCTTGCCGCGGGAAATACCCTGGCGCAACGCTTCACGTACGGCGCCTTCGAGGTCGCGGAAAGACTCGGGCAGGCGTAGATGCGGCTCCAGGTAACGACTGTTGACCGAGCGCAATTCCCAGCTCAGGGTGCCTTGGGCGCCGGCTTTTTCGACACGGGCAAAGGCGGTCATGCTGTGCACCATGGAGGTACCTCGCGTTGGAGAAATAGAGATTGGCCAGGCCGACCTGTAGGAGCGAGCTTGCTCGCGAAGAACTCCAGGGCGCCGCGTTAAATCAGGAGGAGCGCGTGATCGTTGACGTTTTTCGCGAGCAAGCTCGCTCCTGCACAGTAACGAAGGGGCGCGATTGTAGCGCAGTGGGGCGAGCACGCCCAAACGCGCGTATTCGTAACCGGATTTTTAGAAGTGCCCCGAATCGGCTGGCGGCTCTATAATGCTCGGCAGTTTTTCGTCCTCAGTACAGGAATTCCCTATGAAACGTCCAAGTGGTCGCGCTGCCGATCAGCTCCGCTCGATCCGCATCACCCGCAACTACACCAAACACGCCGAGGGGTCCGTACTGGTCGAGTTTGGTGATACCAAGGTGATCTGCACCGTCAGCGTCGAGAACGGCGTGCCGCGTTTCCTCAAGGGCCAGGGCCAGGGTTGGTTGACCGCCGAGTACGGCATGCTGCCGCGCGCCACGGGCGAGCGTAACCAGCGTGAAGCCAGCCGTGGCAAGCAGGGCGGGCGTACCCTGGAAATCCAGCGCCTGATCGGCCGTTCCCTGCGCGCGGCCCTGGACATGTCCAAGCTGGGCGATGTGACCCTGTACGTCGATTGTGACGTGATCCAGGCTGATGGCGGCACCCGTACCGCGTCGATTACCGGCGCCATGGTGGCCCTGGTCGACGCACTGAAAGTGATCAAGAAGCGCGGCGGCCTCAAGGGCGGTGACCCGCTCAAGCAAATGATCGCCGCCGTCTCGATCGGCATGTACCAGGGCGAGCCTGTGCTGGACCTGGACTACCTGGAAGACTCGGCCGCCGAGACCGACCTGAACGTGGTCATGACCAGCACCGGTGGTTTCATCGAAGTGCAGGGCACCGCCGAAGGCGCGCCATTCCAGCCGGCCGAGCTGAACGCCATGCTGGCCCTGGCCCAGAAAGGCATGACCGAAATTTTCGAACTGCAGAACGCCGCACTGGCTGACTAAGCCGGTCCTCAGGAGAAGCGCGATGAATGACAGCCAGTTACCGGTTCCGGCACCGTCCAGGGAAGTACGCCAGTTGGCGATGTTGTGTCATTTCGCCGCGTTTGCAGGGCTGGTATTCCCCTTCGGCAGTTTGTTGGGGCCGTTGATCCTGTGGCAGTTCAAGAAGGACGTGGACCCGCTGATCGATGATCAGGGCAAGGAAGCCCTGAACTTCCAGATCACGGTGGCGATCGCCTGGCTGGTGTGCCTGTTGCTGGGCTTCGTGGTCATCGGCTTTTTGTTGATGACCGTGCTGGTGATTGGCGCGTTGATACTGACGATCATTGCCGGTATCAAGGCGAATAAGGGCATCGCCTACCGTTATCCGTGGACCTGGCGTCTGGTGAAGTAAACGGTTGCCCACAAAAAAACCGACATCACTGTCGGTTTTTTATACCCGGTTTGATCGTTCCCACGCTCCGCGTGGGAATGCCGCCCGGGACGCTCCGCGTCCTGCTGTAAGCGAAAATCCGGCATTTGCGTAATGGTGACGCGGAGCGTCACGGGATGCATTCCCACGCAGAGCGTGGGAACGATCACATCACTGTCGGTTTTTTTGTGCCTGGAGAAAGACCTCAGATGGTCAAGGTCCAGTCGTAGTCCACGATCAGCGGCGCGTGCTGAGAGAAGCGCGGCTGGCGCGGCAGGCGTGCGCTGCGCACGAAACGGCGCAGGCCCGGGGTCAGCAACTGGTAGTCGAAACGCCAGCCCAGGTTGAGCATTTCGGCCTGTTCGTTATCCGGCCACCAGCTGTACTGGTCGCCTTCACGGCTGACTTCGCGCAGGGCGTCGACATAGCCCATGTTGCCGACAATCTCGTCCATCCAGGCCCGTTCCGGCGCCAGGAAGCCCGGGGATTGCTGGCTGTCGCGCCAGTTCTTGATATCCAGCTTCTGTTGCGCCACGTACAGCGAGCCACAATAAATGTACTCGCGACGTTTGCGTCGCTGTTTATCCAGATAACGGGCGAAATCGTCCATTAGCTTGAATTTCTGGTTCAAGTCTTCATCGCCGTTCTGCCCCGAAGGAAGCAGCAAGGTCGCGATGCTGACCTTGTCGAAATCGGCTTGCAGGTAACGCCCATAGCGGTCGGCTGTCTCGAAGCCGAGGCCGCTGATGACCGCCTTGGGTTGCAACCGCGAGTACAAAGCCACGCCACCTTGGGTGGGCACTTCGGCATCGCAGGCATAAAGGAAGTAGCCATCCAGTTGGAAGGCTGGGTCGTCCAGTTCAAAGGCGGAGGCGCGTGTGTCCTGCAGGCAGATGACGTCGGCATTCTGTGCTTGCAGCCAACTGAGCAAACCACGCTCGACTGCAGCCTGAATACCATTAACGTTCACACTGATGATCCGCATAAATGGCCCCAAAAATCGCGTGCGTGTATGATACACGCCGTCCACCTAATTAGCTAAATCCGTGGTATCTGAGGCTTTTTTCATGCAGGCGTATCAACGCGATTTCATTCGTTTTGCCATCGATCGCGGGGTTTTGCGCTTCGGTGAGTTCACCCTCAAGTCCGGGCGCACCAGCCCGTATTTCTTCAACGCAGGCTTGTTCAACTCCGGCTCGGCCCTGGCTCAGTTGGGGCGTTTCTACGCGGCCGCCATTGTTGAAAGCGGTATTTCCTTCGACGTGTTGTTTGGTCCGGCCTACAAGGGCATTCCCCTGGCTGCGGCGACGGCGGTGGCCCTGGCGGAGCATCATGGGCAGGACCTGCCGTGGTGCTTCAACCGCAAGGAAGCCAAGGCCCATGGTGAAGGTGGCAGCCTGGTCGGAGCCCCGTTGACCGGCGATGTGCTGATCATCGATGACGTGATCACCGCCGGCACCGCGATCCGCGAGGTGATGCAGATCATCGCCTCCCAGGACGGCGCCAGGGCCGCCGGCGTGCTGATTGCGCTGAACCGCCAGGAGCGTGGCAACGGCGAATTGTCGGCGATCCAGGAAGTGGAGCGTGACTTCGGCATTCCGGTGGTGAGCATTGTGTCGTTGAACCAGGTGTTGCAGTTCCTGGAGGATGATCCGCAGCTCAAGCAGCACCTGCCGGCGGTGCGTGCGTATCGCGAGCAGTTTGGCGTTTAAACCGGAAGTATTGCAGGCGCAGGCAAATGTGGGAGGGGGCTTGCCCCCGATAGCGGTGCATCAGTGCTGGATACTCCAACTGATACGCCGCCATCGGGGGCAAGCCCCCTCCCACATTTGTTTTCAGCGTTTTTAAGGACGCTTGCGATTGCTGATCAGCGTACCTACACCCGTATCGGTGAAGATTTCCAGCAGGATCGCGTTCGGCACCCGGCCATCCAAGATCAGCGAGCTGCCGACGCCGCCTTGCACGGCTTCCAGCGCGCAGCGGATTTTCGGCAGCATGCCGCCGTAGATGGTGCCATCGGCGATCAGTTCGTCGACTTGTTGCGTCGTCAGGCCGGTCAGCACCTTGCCTTCCTTGTCCATCAGGCCGGCGATGTTGGTCAGCAGCATCAGCTTTTCAGCCTTCAGTGCCTCAGCCACCTTGCCCGCCACCAGGTCGGCGTTGATGTTGTACGACTCACCGTTGGCGCCCACGCCGATAGGCGCGATCACCGGGATGAAGTCACCCTTGACCAGCAGGTTGAGCAGATCGGTGTTGATGCCGATCACTTCGCCCACCTGGCCGATGTCGATGATTTCCGGCTGGGTCATTTCCGGTGTCTGGCGCGTCACGGTCAGTTTTTTCGCGCGGATCAGTTCCGCGTCCTTGCCGGTCAGGCCAATGGCGCTGCCGCCGTGGCGGTTGATCAGGTTGACGATGTCCTTGTTGACCTGGCCACCGAGCACCATCTCCACCACGTCCATGGTCTGCGCGTCAGTGACGCGCATGCCATCGATGAAGTGACTCTCGATCGACAAACGCTTGAGCAGGTCGCCGATTTGCGGCCCACCGCCGTGGACGACAACCGGGTTGATCCCCACGGCTTTCATCAGCACGATGTCGCGGGCAAAGCCGGTTTTCAGCTCGTCGCTTTCCATGGCATTGCCGCCGTACTTGATCACCAGCGTCTTGCCGACGTAGCGTCGAATGTAAGGCAACGCTTCGGACAGGACCTTGGCGGTGTTGGCAGCGGCTTCGCGTTCGAGGGTCATTCAGGGCTCCGGTGAAAAAATCAGAACGGTAATTGGAGATCAGGGGCAACACGTTTCAACTGGACGTGGAAGACGTCCTTGATGCGCTGCAACTCAGCCTCGGTATCCGCCTCGAAACGCAGCACCAGCACCGGTGTGGTGTTGGACGCACGAACCAGGCCCCAGCCTTTGGCGTAATCGACTCGCACACCATCAATGGTGGTCAGGTTGGCGCCTTCGCCCCATTGCGCATCGTGCAATGCGTCAATGATGCTGAATTTGCTCTCCTCGGTCACATGGATATTGATCTCTGGCGTAGAAATATCATTCGGGAAGGTCTGAAACAGCGCTTGCGCGGTGGATTTTTCCTTGCTGAGTATCTCCAGCAGGCGCGCAGCGCTGTAAATGCCATCGTCGAAACCGAACCAGCGCTCCTTGAAGAATACGTGACCGCTCATTTCGCCGGCCAGCAAGGCACCGGTTTCCTTCATTTTCTTTTTGATCAACGAGTGACCGGTCTTCCACATCAGCGGGCGACCGCCGTATTCCTTGATCAGCGGCGTGAGGCGACGAGTGCACTTCACGTCGAA
Organism: Pseudomonas sp. Wu6; assembly: GCF_019891515.1. NCBI lineage: Bacteria > Pseudomonadati > Pseudomonadota > Gammaproteobacteria > Pseudomonadales > Pseudomonadaceae > Pseudomonas > Pseudomonas sp. Wu6. The sequence goes on from NZ_JAFLXH010000011.1 coordinate 154,645, forward strand.
GATGATTTCGGCGTTGGCGTTGCGCGCCACCACGTCACGGGCGAACAGCATCAGCAGGCGGTCCGGGTACACGATCTCGCCGGTTTCGGTCACCACGCCCACGCGGTCGCCGTCGCCGTCGAAGGCCAGGCCGACGTCGGCGCCCACTTCCTTGACCTTGGCGATCAGGTCCACCAGGTTTTCCGGCTTGCCGGGGTCCGGGTGGTGGTTGGGGAAGTTGCCGTCGACGTCGCAGAACAGGGGAATCACTTCACAATCGAGGGCTTCGAGCAATTGCGGAGCGATCACGCCGGCCGCGCCGTTGCCGCAATCCACCACCACTTTGAGGCGGCGGGCGAGTTTGACGTCGCGGGTGATTTCGTCGGAGTAGCGCTGCAGGATGTCGACCTTGGTGATGCTGCCGGTGCCGCTGCTCAGGTCGTTGGTTTTCAGGCGAGTGTGCAGGGCCTGGATCTGTTCGTTGGCGAGGGTGTCGCCGGCGATAACGATTTTGAAGCCGTTGTAGTCCGACGGGTTGTGGCTGCCGGTCAGCATGACGCCGGACTTGCCGGCCAGGACGTTGGCGGCGTAATACAACGCAGGCGTAGGCACCAGGCCGACGTCGCTGACATGGCACCCGCTGTCCGCCAGGCCCTGGATCAGTTGCTCCACAAGCTCCGGGCCGGACAGGCGGCCGTCACGACCGACCGACACGTTCGGCTCGCCCTGGGCCAGGCTCTGTGAGCCGATGGCGCGGCCGATCCAGTAGGCGGTTTCGGCGGTCAGGGTCTTGGGCACCACGCCACGAATGTCATAGGCACGGAAGATGCTGTCGGGAAAGCTCGGGGCTACGCGGGCTGCGGTACTCATCGCGGGGGGAAACTCCATCTGAAAGGGGGCAAGGCTGGCCTGATGTGGCTGGCCGGCAGGCTCAAACTGAAGGGTATGACGACGTTTTCGGCAGAGAGTTCGTGGTGTAAAAGTGCCATCGGCGCGTCGGTCCTGCGCTCATATCTGCGTAACCTGTTGATTTTATTTAATAAAATCCGCTGATAATTTTCGCGCATTCTTCATCCTGAAAAACCTGGCGGTGGCGTCTGGCCGGGCAATTGCGCCCGGCCCTGTTCAGCTTAGTCAGTGACTGCCGGAATGCCCAAAACCACCTGCGCCGCGCTGGGTTTCGTCGAATTCCTGCACCAGTTCGAACTGCGCCTGGACCACCGGCACCAGCACCAGTTGGGCGATACGCTCGCCGACCGCAATGTTGAACGCGGTCTGGCCGCGGTTCCAGCACGACACCATCAATTCGCCCTGGTAGTCGGAGTCGATCAGGCCCACCAGATTGCCCAGCACGATGCCGTGTTTGTGGCCCAGGCCGGAGCGCGGCAGGATCAGGGCCGCCAGGCCCGGGTCGCCGACGTAGATCGACAGGCCGGTGGGGATCAGGATCGTCTGGCCCGGCTCCAGGACCGTGTCCTGCTGGAGCATGGCGCGCAGGTCCAGGCCGGCGGAGCCTGGGGTGGCGTAGGCCGGAAGGGGGAATTGGCTACCGATGCGTGGGTCGAGGATCTTGGCTTGCAAAGCGTGCATGGACATTAAACCTGGTTCAGCCGTTGGGCGATAAAAGAGATCAGTTGGCGGGCAATCTTGCCCTTGCTGGTCTGGGCGAAAACGGTGGCGTGCAACTCGCGGTCGATCACGCTGATGGCATTTTCCTCACTGTTGAAGCCGATGCTCGGGTTGGCGACATCATTGGCAACGATCAGGTCGAGGTTTTTGTCTTTCAATTTGCGCGCGGCGTAGTCCAGCAAATGTTCGGTCTCGGCGGCGAAGCCGACGCTGAACGGACGGTCCGCACGTGTGGCGATGGTGGCCAGAATGTCTGGGTTGCGCACCATTTGCAGGAGCAGACCATCGCCGCTTGTAGGGTCTTTCTTGAGCTTTTGCGGTGCAACGACTTCCGGCCGGTAGTCTGCAACCGCTGCCGAGGCGATGAACAGGTCGCACGGAATGGCCGCTTCACAGGCTGCCAGCATGTCGCGGGCGCTGACTACGTCGATTCGGGTCACACGATCGGGCGTCGGTAAATGCACCGGGCCGGTGATCAGGGTCACACGTGCGCCTGCCTCAACCGCAGCTTCAGCCAGGGCAAAGCCCATTTTTCCTGAGCTATGGTTGGTGATGTAGCGCACCGGGTCGATGTTTTCCTGGGTCGGGCCCGCGGTGATCAGTACGTGTTTGCCGGTCAGGGCCAGGTGCTGGAAGCATTCGGCGGCACACAGCGCCAGGTCGGTGGCTTCGAGCATGCGGCCCATGCCGACGTCGCCGCAGGCCTGGCTGCCGGACGCCGGGCCGAAGACCTTGAGGCCACGGCTTTGCAGGAGTTGGGTGTTGGCCTGGGTGGCCGGGTCGCGCCACATGGCCTGGTTCATCGCCGGGGCAATGGCGACGGTGGCGTCGGTGGCCAGTACCAGGGTGGTCAGCAAGTCATCGGCGATGCCCTGGGCCAGGCGTGCGATCAGGTCGGCGGTCGCCGGCGCGATGAGCACCAGGTCGGCCCATTTGGCCAGTTCGATATGGCCCATGGCGGCTTCGGCCGCCGGGTCCAGCAGGTCCAGGTGAACCGGGTGGCCGGACAAGGCCTGCATGGTCAGCGGGGTGATGAACTCACTGCCACCACGGGTCATGACCACGCGCACTTCGGCGCCCTGGTCCAGGAGCCTGCGAACCAGTTCCGCGCTCTTGTAGGCGGCAATGCCGCCGCCGACGCCGAGAACGATGCGTTTCCGATACAGACGCTGCATTGGTTTGCCTTTCCAGTTCAGTGAAGCCAGTTCAGTGACGCCTGCGATGACCCCTCCCCAGGTGAAATCGCATGCAAAAAAGAGGGCCTACGATAACACAGCGTCCGCCCGGCAACAGCGGCGCATACGGCGCACATCATGGAAGGGAGGTGGGATGAGTATTCGCAATTGGCCTGCTGCCGAGCGGCCGCGAGAGAAGCTGTTGGAGTGGGGCGCGGCCAGTCTGTCCGATGCCGAATTGCTGGCGATTTTCCTGCGCACTGGCGTATCCGGCAGGAGCGCCGTGGACCTGGCGCGTCATCTGCTGGCGCAATTCGGTGGATTGCGCCCGCTGCTGGAGGCCAGCCAGGCGCTGTTCAATCAGCAGCTGGGCCTGGGGCCGGCGAAGTTTGCCCAATTGCAGGCGGTGCTGGAAATGTCCCGGCGCCACATGGCCGAGCGCCTGCGCAACGATTCGGTGCTGGAAAGCCCGCTGGCCGTCCGCGAATACCTCAAGGCGCTGCTGCGTCATGAGTCTCACGAAGTGTTTGGCTGCCTGTTTCTCGACTCCAAGCATCGGGTGCTGGGTTTCGAGGCGCTCTGCGAAGGCACCATCGATACCGCCTTGGTCTATCCCCGGCAAGTGGTCAAGCGTGCGCTGGCGTATAACGCGGCAGCGTTGATCCTGTGCCACAACCATCCTTCGGGAAGCGTAGACCCCAGCCCGGCTGATCGAAAATTGACCAAGGTTCTACAAAAAGCCCTGGAAATGGTGGACGTGCGGGTGCTGGACCACATCATCGTGGGCGATGGTGATCCGTTGTCGATGGCGGAATACGGATGGATGTAGAGGGCCGCTTCACGTTTAGAGCTGCAAGCCACAAGTCGGCTTGCAGCTTGCAGCTTGCAGCTCAAGGCTTGACGCTGACCTTGGAATAATCCTGCCGGCCAAACGGGCTCACCTGATAGCCCTCGATATTCTTGCGTGTCAGGGCAAACGCCGCGGGATGCGCCAGGGGCAGCCACAGGGCCTGCTGCTGGATCTGCGCCTGGGCCTGCTGGTAGAGCTTGGTGCGCACGCCCTGTTCGCTGGTGGTCTTGCCGGCGCTGATCAGCTTGTCCAGCGCAGGGTCGCAGTAGCGGGCGAAGTTGGTACCGGATTTGACGGCTGCGCAGGAAAATTGCGGGGTCAGGAAGTTGTCCGGGTCGCCATTGTCACCGGCCCAGCCCATGAAGAGCAGGTCGTGTTCGCCGGCTTTGGCGCGGCGAATCAACTCGCCCCACTCGATCACGCGGATGTCGGCCTGGATGCCGACCTTGGCCAGATCGGCCTGCAGCAACTGAGCGCCAAGATTCGGGTTGGGGTTCAGCAGGCTGCCGGTAGGGCGGGTCCAGATTGTGGTTTTGAAGCCGTCCTTGAGGCCGGCGCGGTTCAACAGCGCCTTGGCTTTGGCAAGGTCTTGTGGATAACCCGGCAAGTCCTTGGCGTAGCTCCAGGTATTGGGCGGGTAGACACCATTGGCCGCTTCGGCGGTGCCTTCGAATACCGCCTTCAGGTAGCTGCCTTTGTCAAAGGCCAGGTTGATCGCCTGGCGTACCTCGGGCTTGTCCAGTGGCGGGTGCTGGCTGTTGATGGCGACGAAGGCGGTCATGAAGGCGGCGGTTTTTTCCACCTTCAGCGCCGGGTCTTTTTCGGCTTCGCCCACATCCAGGGGCTTGGGCGACAGGGCGATCTGGCACTCGTCGCGGTGCAGCTTCTGCAGGCGCACATTGGCATCCGGCGTGATGGCGAAGATCAGGTTATCCACAGTCGGTTTGCCGGCGAAGTAGTCCGGGTTGGCCTTGTAGCGCACCACCGCATCCTTCTGGAAACGCACGAAAACGAACGGGCCGGTGCCAATGGGCTGGCTGTTGAGCTTCTCCGGGGTGCCGGCCTTGAGCAGCTTGTCGGCATATTCGGCCGGGTAGATCGAGGCAAAGCCCATGCTCAGCGCTGCAAGAAACGTGGAGTCGGCGTGATCAAGGGTGAAGCGCACGGTCAGCGGGTCGAGGGCATCGATCTTCTTGATCAGCGTCGGCAATTGCAGGGACTGCGCGTGGGGGAAGCCGCTCTGGGCGATCTTGTGCCACGGGTTGGCCGGGTCGAGCATGCGCTCGAAGCTGAAGCGCACGTCTTCGGCCGTCAGGGTGCGGCTGGGGGTGAAATACTCGGTGCGATGGAATTTCACGTTGGGGTGCAATTTGAACGTGTAGGTCAGGCCATCCGGGGAGACGTCCCAGCTGTCTGCCAGGCTCGGCACCAGCTTGCCGGCGGTAGCGTCGTAGTCCACCAGACGGTTCATCAGCACATCCGCCGAGGCGTTGGTGGTGGTCAACGAGTTGTACTGCACCACGTCGAACCCTTCGGGGCTGGCCTCGGTGCAAACGCTTAAATTGGTGGCAGCAACGGCCATCGGAGCGATGAAAAGGGGGGCTAGCAATAGCGGTAGGGCAGCGAGGCGCATATTCGGTTTCCTGTGCAGATCGAAGGCCCATCTGCGAGTGCAGTCTGGAAAAGCCCTACCGTAGTGGCCTGTTGATTAAATGACTAGCCCATTTTTGCCTGTGCTTTTGGCCAAAATGCTGTTTTGATGGCGCCTCAGCGCGTTTCAACGTGCAGGTCAGAGTGCTTGCAGGCGCTGAAAATCATTCTGTGCGACGAGCGGTCGGCTGTTACAGCGGCCCCTCCTGGCAACGGTTCAGGCGCCAATGGCCGAGATTTACTCAGGTAAAAACACACTCGCTGTTGTTGCACCTGGGTCTTTCTGGTATAAAGCAGCGCTCTTTTCTAGGGGCCCGGTTCCTTCGCTTGTAGGTGTAGCCGGTAAGACCCTAAAGAAACGCGGCGCCTGGCGCCAAATGACTGAGAGATTAAGCGGCCAACCCATGCCGGGTTGGGCATGTGGTTTTAGAGGGCTGAGGCATGTCGAGAGTCTGTCAAGTTACCGGTAAGGGTCCGGTGACTGGGAATAACATTTCCCACGCAAATAACAAAACCCGTCGTCGTTTCCTGCCGAACCTGCAGCATCACCGCTTCTGGGTTGAAGAAGAGAAACGTTTTGTTCGCCTGCGTGTATCTGCCAAAGGCATGCGTATCATCGACAAGCGTGGCATCACTGTCGTGCTGGCCGAAATCCGCGCCGCCGGCAAGATCTAAGGAGCTCTATCATGCGTGAATTGATTCGAATGATCTCTAGCGCCGGTACTGGTCACTTCTACACTACCGACAAGAACAAGCGTACTACCCCGGACAAGCTCGAAAAGAAAATGTTCGACCCGCGCGTTCGCAAGCACGTGATCTACAAAGAAGGCAAAATCAAGTAATTGATTTCCTTCCTTGTGAAAAAAAGCCCGTATCTCACGATACGGGCTTTTTTTTGCTTGGGATTCGCTGATCAGGCTTTCTGTTCGAACACCACGTAGATCTTGCGGCACGCTTCCAGCACTTCCCAGGTGCCGCTGAAGCCGGCCGGGATGACGAAGCGGTCGCCGGCGCGCAAGGTTTTGGCATTGCCTTGGGCATCACGCAGTACGGAAACTCCCTGCACGATCTCGCAATATTCATGCTCGGTGTAATTGACCGTCCACTGCCCGACTTCGCCTTCCCAGACGCCCGCGTTCATTTGCCCGCAGGGGCTGTTGTAGTGGTTGTAGATCGTCTGTTCAGGGTCGCCCTTGAGGATTTTCTCGGCGGCAGGGCGATAGCGATCGGGGGCGGTATTGGCTTGGCTGAAATCGACGATGTCCTGGATGCTCATGTGCTTATCCCGTCTGGCCTGCGTTTGGAGAGGCCAAAGTCTATGTTTATTAAAATGAACATCGCAAGGGCGTTTGCCGCCGTTATGTCAAATATATTGAAACATCCCCAGCCGCTGGTTTAGGGTGGCAAGTGCCTTGAGCCGAACAGCAGGCTGGCCAGGCAAGCATTCGTGGAGGCGCCGGGATCAATCTTCCAGGCCCTTGTATCCAATAAGAGGAGCAGACTTGCATGACCACCCTGACCCGTGCCGACTGGGAACAACGCGCCAAGGACCTGAAAATCGAAGGCCGCGCGTACATCAATGGCGAGTACACCGCCGCCGTTTCCGGTGACACGTTCGAATGCATCAGTCCGGTCGATGGTCGTCTGCTCGCCACCGTGGCCAGCTGTGACGCCGCCGACGCCCAGCGTGCCGTGGAAAACGCCCGTGCCACTTTCAATTCCGGGGTCTGGTCGCGCCTGGCACCGGCCAAGCGCAAGTCCGTCATGATCCGTTTCGCCGCGCTGCTCAAGGCCAATGCCGAAGAGCTGGCGCTGCTGGAAACCCTGGACATGGGCAAGCCGATCAGCGACGCCCTGAACATCGACGTCCCCGGCGCGGCCAATGCCCTGAGCTGGAGCGGCGAGGCAATCGACAAGATCTACGATGAAGTGGCGGCCACGCCCCATGACCAGCTGGGGCTGGTGACCCGTGAGCCCGTGGGCGTAGTCGGTGCGATCGTTCCGTGGAACTTCCCGCTGATGATGGCCTGCTGGAAACTCGGCCCGGCCCTGTCGACCGGTAACTCGGTAATTCTCAAACCGTCGGAAAAGTCCCCGCTGACCGCCATCCGTATCGCCGCCCTGGCCGTTGAAGCCGGCATTCCAAAAGGCGTGCTCAACGTGCTGCCGGGCTATGGCCACACCGTGGGTAACGCGCTGGCGGTGCACATGGACGTGGACACCCTGGTGTTTACCGGATCCACCAAAATTGCCAAGCAGCTGTTGATCCGCTCCGGCGAATCGAACATGAAGCGTGTGTGGCTGGAAGCAGGCGGCAAGAGCCCGAACATCGTGTTTGCCGATGCGCCGGACCTGCAAGCCGCCGCCAACTCCGCCGCCAGCGCCATCGCCTTCAACCAAGGTGAAGTCTGCACCGCCGGTTCGCGCCTGCTGGTGGAGCGTTCGATCAAGGACACTTTCCTGCCGCTGGTCATCGAGGCCCTCAAGGGTTGGAAGCCCGGTAACCCGCTGGACCCCGCCACCAACGTGGGTGCGCTGGTGGACACCCAGCAGATGAACAACGTGCTCTCGTACATCGAAGCCGGCCATGCCGATGGCGCCAAGCTGGTCGCCGGTGGCAAGCGCACGCTGGAAGAAACCGGTGGCACCTACGTCGAACCGACCATTTTCGACGGTGTGACCAACGCCATGAAAATTGCCCAGGAAGAAATCTTTGGTCCGGTACTGTCGGTAATCACCTTCGACAGCGCCGAAGAAGCCATCGCCATCGCCAACGACACCCAATATGGCCTGGCGGCGGGGGTGTGGACGGCGGACATCTCCAAGGCGCACCTGACTGCCAAGGCCCTGCGTGCCGGTAGCGTGTGGGTCAACCAGTACGACGGTGGCGACATGACCGCTCCGTTCGGGGGCTTCAAGCAGTCGGGTAACGGTCGCGATAAATCGCTGCATGCGTTCGACAAATATACCGAACTGAAGGCGACCTGGATCAAGCTGTAACCCTGCTGGAAACAGCGCAGGGCAACTGTGGGAGGGGGCTTGCCCCCGATGGCGGCCTCTGGGCCGACCAGGGTGTTGGATTGGGTTGAGTAAATATCCGTTTCTGCGGTAACGGCTGCTTAGGGTTCCGCTTTTACAGCGGCTCACTTTTGAAAAGCGCAAAAGTAAGCAAAACGCTCTTGCCCCACCACTCGGCACCTCGCTTAGGCTCGGTGTGCCCGAACGCAGGCTTGAATCCGTGGGCCGCCGCAATGGGCCATCCCTGGCCCAGTGCGGCTAACCCGGCGTCCTGCCGGGTTACCCACGGATTCAAGCCTGCGTTCGGCCAGCGTGGTTTAACGGGGCGCCTAGGATCACAAGCAGATCAAGATCAAAAGCCAGATCAAGAGCGGCTCGCTTCGCATCGTGGTTACGGTTGGGGGCTACGGTGGTGTGTAGATACGTATGGCAATCGGGGGCAAGCCCCCTCCCACATGGGGTATACCTGATTTCTAGAGCATACGCTCCAGGCCGACACTGGTGGCGAACCAGGCATTGAACCGGCGCCACCAACTGCCGGGCTCCCGGGTCAGGGTGTGCAACTGGCCGTTATCTTCCGTCACCCACACGATCTGCCCATCCTGCAGTTTCGCCTCGTAGCTCAGCGCTGGCGCCATCCCTTGCAGCGCCAGGTTGCGTACGTGTTCCGCCAGTTCCGGGCTGTCCACCAGTACGCCGACTTCGGTGTTCCACAGCACTGAGCGCGGATCGAAATTGAATGAGCCGATAAACGATTTTTCCCGATCGAAAATCATCGCCTTGCTGTGCAGGCTGGAGTCGGAGCCGTGCAAGCTGCCGCGACGAAACAGGTGCGGCCCGCTGCTTGCGCTGGGGTCGCCGGGTTGTCGGCGCAGCTCATAGAGTTTCACGCCATGCTCCAGCAGCGCCTTGCGATAGGGCGCGTAGCCGCCGTGCACGGCGGGTACATCGGTGGCTTCGAGGGAGTTGGTCAAAAGGTTCACCGACACGCCCGCATCGGCGCGGCCCGTCAGGTACACCAGCCCGGGCGGCCCGGGAACGAAGTACGCCGAAATCATGATCAGCTCACGGCTGACGCCCTCGAGCTCCGGCGCCAGTTGCGTGGTGAGGAGCAATTGCGGGTCCGGGTCGGCCCTGGCCAGCACCTTGCTCGGGGCATCCCACAGCGCCTGGTTCCAGGCCCAGATCAACTCGCGACGCCAGATATCCATGCGCGGCTGGGTCTGGTAGGTGCGCAGACGGTTATACAAGGCGTGGTTCTGCTGGCGCGATTGGGTCAGCGAGGCCTCCAGGCGCCCACGCGCGACAGCGAGGTCGATCCTGGAAGGCATCGTTGAGACAAACTCATCAATAGGCTTGCTCAGCGCGCTGTTCCAGTATTGATCGAAACTGTGACCCAGTTGCTCGGCCACCGGCCCGACACTGAGCATGTCGATATCGGTGAAGTTCAGGTTGGGTTCGGCATCGAAATACTCATCCCCCAGGTTGCGCCCGCCCACGATCGCCACGCTGTTATCGGCCAGCCACAGTTTGTTGTGCATGCGCCGGTGTTGCAGCGACAGGTTGAACAGGCGCCCCATGGCACGTGTCACCCCGGTGCTACGCCCCAGATGCAAAGGGTTGAACAGGCGAATGTCGATGTTGGGGTGGGCGGCAAGCGTCGCGATGATCTGGTCGAGCCCGTCGCTGGTGGTGTCGTCCAGCAGGATGCGCACGCGCACGCCGCGGTCGGCGGCCTTGAGCAGTTCATCCACCAGCATGCGCGTGCTGATACCGTCATGCACGATGTAGTACTGCAAGTCGAGGCTGGTCTGGGCGTTGCGGATCAGTTCGGCGCGGGCCATGAACGCTTCGCTGCTGTTGGGCAGCAGGCGAAAGCCGGAGCGGCCCTGATACGGTGCCGCCTGGGCCTGGATCGAACGGCCGAAGGAGGACTGCGCCGCCGGTAGCGCATCACTGGGCACGCGCGGTGTGTAGGCCGTCGCGCAGCCACCCAGTGCCAGTGCTCCCAACAGGAAAAGCGGTAAAAGCCGTTTAATCATCAAGGAAGCGGCATCCAGGTCAGGCGTTTGTCGGCATATGACGGCAATTGCTCGGAAAAGGTCAGTCTGCCCCTTCGGCCAGCAGGGCGTGCGCAGCGGTACCGACCTTGCGCACCGCCTCTTCAATCTGCGGCGTCGGTTTGGCAGCGTAGTTCATACGCAGGCAATTACGGTATTTGCCGGATGCAGAAAAGATGCTGCCTACGGCCACCTGAACCCCTTGGTCCATCAGCGTACGGTTGAGCTTGAGGGTATCGAAGCCCTCCGGCAACTCTATCCACAGCATAAAACTGCCCTGGGGCCGGCTGGCCCGTGTGCCGGCGGGGAAGTAGCGGCTGACCCAGTCGAGCATCAGGTCGCGATTACGCTGGTATTGCGTGCGCATCCGGCGCAAATGCGGTTCGAAATAGCCGCCCTTGAGAAATTCCGCAATCGCAATCTGCGGCTGGGTGGCGGTCGAGCCCGTGCTGATGTATTTCATGTGCAGCACCCGGTCCAGGTAGCGCCCCGGCGCGACCCAGCCAATGCGCAGGCCGGGCGCCAGGGTCTTGGAGAACGAACTGCACAGCAGGACGCGGCCGTCTTCGTCGAAGGATTTGATCGTGCGCGGGCGCGGGTAGCTGTAGGCCAGTTCGCCATACACATCGTCCTCGATGATCGCCACGTCGAAGCGCTGGGCCAGGGTCAGCAGTGCGCGTTTGCGCGCCTCCGGCATGATGTAGCCCAATGGGTTGTTGCAGTTGGGAGTGAGCTGGATGACCTTGATCGGCCACTGTTCCAGCGCCAGTTCCAGAGCTTCAAGGCTGATGCCGGTGATCGGGTCGGTGGGGATTTCCAGGGCTTTCATGCCCAGGCCCTTGAGGGTCTGCATGGCGCCGTGGAAACTTGGCGAATCCACCGCAACGATATCGCCGGGCTCGCAAATCGCGTGGATGCTGGCGGACAACGCCTCGTGGCAGCCGGTGGTGATGACGATATCCTCGGCCGTCAGTTGGCAACCGGAATCCAACGACAGTCGCGCGATTTGTTCGCGTAATTCCATACAGCCCATGATGTTGTCGTAGTAAAGCCCCGGCAGATCCTGGCGGCGGCTGACGCGGGCCAGGCTGCGAAGCAATGGCTTGAGGGTGGGCGATAACACATCCGGCATGCCACGGCCCAACTGTATGGTGTCCTTGCGCGGCACGGCACGAATCAATTCCAGCACCTGGTCCCACTGGGAAATCTCTACCGGCCGCTGGGCCGGGCGACCCACCTCGGGCAGCGCCGGCAGTTCACGGCCCGCCGGCACAAAATAGCCGGACTTGGGCTTGGGCATCGCCAGGCCATTGTCTTCCAGCAATCGATAGGCCTGCTGCACGGTGCTCAGGCTGACCCCGTGTTCCACACTCAATGCGCGTACGGAAGGCAGACGGTCGCCGGGGCGATAGAAGCCTTGTTCGATGCGGGTGCCCAGCAATTCGGCAAGGTTGACGTAAAGGGTCACGGCGGTCACTCCCAGCAGACCAGTACAGATAGGGGAAAAATACAGGATTCAGCCGTGCATAGGCAGTCTCTGTATGGATTTAATAAAGGGAGGCTGAATCTGTATTGGTTGTGCTCGCTCGCTCATTCTAGTCACTCAAGGCGGCAAGCTAACGAGGGACGGCAAATGAATGGCATGAGCGATGTGCGGCTGGCGTTACATAGCCAGGAACTGGAAGCCGAGCAGGAGCGGGCGCCAACTCTGCCTGGCGAAAATCGGTGGAGCCTGTTCTGGCGCCGCCTTCATACACGCAAGGCCTTGCTGACGCTGACACCAGAGCAATTGCGCGATGTGGGGCTGACGGCAGAGCAGGCACGCCATGAAGGCTTGAAGGCTTTCTGGCGCGATTGATCAGACCAGTTCCTTGAGGCGGTGCCAGAGCATCCCCAGGGCCAGCAGCGGCGAGCGCAGGTGTTTACCACCCGGGAAGGTCATGTGCGGCACTTGGGCGAACAGGTCGAAGCGCCCTTGTTGCTGGCCGCTGATGGCTTCGGCCAGCAACCTGCCGGCCAGGTGCGTGGCGTTGAGGCCATGGCCTGCGTAGGCCTGGGCGTAATACACATTGGGTTGATCTGCCAGGCGCCCGATCTGCGGCAACCGATTAGCGCCGATGCCGATCATGCCGCCCCACTGGAAGTCGATCTTCACGTTGGCCAATTGCGGGAACACTTGCAGCATCTTTGGCCGCATATAGGCGCCAATGTCGCTCGGGTCGCGCCCGGAATAGTGGCAGGCGCCGCCGAACAACAGGCGGCGATCGGCGGACAGACGGAAATAGTCCACCGTTACCCGCTGGTCGCACACCGCCATGTTCTGCGGCAACAGGCTGGCGGCTAGCGCTTCGCTCAAGGGTTCGGTGGCGATGATGTAGCTGCCGGCGGGCAATATCTTGCCACTCAAGTGCGGGTTGAGGTCGTTGAGGTAGGCGTTGCAGGCCAGCACCAGGGTCGTGGCATGTACCTGGCCCTGGGCGGTGTGCACCTTGACCTGCGCGCCGTAGTCGATGCGCGTCACCTCGGACTGCTCGAACAATTGCACGCCCAGTTGCCGGGCAGCGCCGGCTTCGCCCAGGGCGAGGTTGAGCGGGTGCAGGTGCCCGGAACCCATGTCGATCATTCCGCCTACATAGCGGTCGGAGCCGATCACGCTGGCCATCTCGCCGGCTTCCAGCAGGCGTACTGGATGGCGATAACCCAGGCTGCGCAGCTCTTCGGCGTCTTCGGCGAGACCCTGCAGGTCGCGGGGCTTGTTGGCGAGGTCGCAGTAGCCCCAGGTCAGGTCGCAGGGGATCTGGAAGCGCTCGACACGCTCGCGTACGATCTCCACCGCTTCCAGGCCCATCAGTTTCATCTGGCGCACGCCGTCGGTGCCGATCACCTTGGCGAACTGGTCAAGGCCGTGGCCGACGCCGCGAATCAGCTGCCCGCCGTTACGCCCACTGGCGCCCCAACCGATCTTGCGCGCTTCCAGCAGCACGACGCTGAAGCCGCGCTCGGCCAGTTCCAGGGCGGTGTTGAGCCCGGAATATCCCCCGCCAATCACGCAGACGTCGGCGCGCACCTCACCCGTCAACGCCGGGTAATCGGGGTGCGGCACGCTGCTGGCGGCGTAGTAGGACGCGGTGTGCCGGGCGCTGGCGATCATGGGGGCCTCCCTGTTTGGAAAATTTGACGCAGGATACAACGGTCGGACGGAGCTGTCTGCGCGGGGCGTTTTGAGTCAGAATCGACGCCTATTCGCCGTTCGGTGTGTGTTTCGATGAGTTGCAACAGTCAGAAAATCAGCGCGCTGCGTCGACAGATTCCTTCGTTCGAGTGCGTTCCCGGTTGTCACGACTGCTGTGGGCCGGTCACCACGTCGCCCGAAGAAATGTCACGCCTGCCGCGCAAGACAGCTGCCGAGCAGGCAGCGGCCATGGATGAGCTCAATTGCGTGCACCTGGGGCCCAACGGCTGCACCGTGTATGACGAGCGCCCGCTGATCTGTCGCCTGTTCGGCACCACCAAGACCTTGCCGTGCCCCAATGGCCGGCGGCCGGTGGAACTGATTCATCCACGGGTTGAAAAGCAGATTCACGCGTACATGGCGAGTACCCGACAGGTGCTGGTGTAGCGGATTTACTCGGTCAGTGTGGGAGGGGGCAAGCCCTAATGCCGTCTGTAGGAGCGAGCTTGCTCGCGAAAAACTCACAGGCACCGCGTTCATTCAGAAAGCACGCGTTATCGTTGACCTTTTTCGCGAGCAAGCTCGCTCCTACAGAGGGCGGTGCAGGCTTAACTGACTGGCATTAGGGCAAGCCTCCTCCCACATTTGATTGAGTTGTGTCAGGTTAATCGGGGATCGGCAGGTTAAGGCTCTCTTTCACCTCTTCCATCACGATGTAGCTCTTGGATTCGCGCACATGGGGCAATTTGAGCAGAATATCGCCGAGTAATTTGCGGTACGAGGCCATCTCGGAAATCCGCGCTTTCACCAAGTAGTCGAAGTCTCCGGACACCAGGTGACACTCCAGCACATGCGGTAGCTTGAGCACCGCGCGGCGGAACTCTTCAAACGTGTCGCCGGACTTGTAATCCAGGCTGATCTCGACAAATACCAGCAAACTCCCTTTCAAATGCTGCGGATTAAGCCGCGCGTTGTAGCCCATGATGATCCCTTCGCGCTCCAGGCGCCGGACTCGCTCGGTACAGGGCGTCGTCGACAGCCCGACCTTTTCCCCCAGTTCCGTGAACGAAATGCGCCCATCGGTTTGCAGGATGCGCAGGATGTTGCGGTCGATCTTGTCCAGCTCCCGCTTGGTCTGAGTGTTGGTACGCATAGGGGATACGCCTCTGTGAAAAGCATTTTTGCCGAGAATTGTCGCCAAATATAGGCATTTATATAGTGAAATGCACTGGTGATTGTTTTTTACACTGCGCCCATCATTGCTCGAATAACACACGTCAGCGGCTCAGCCCGTGATGAGGATATAAAAATGCGCGTTCTGGTCTTGGGTAGCGGCGTCATTGGCGTGACCAGTGCGTACTATTTGGCTCGGGCCGGCTTTGAGGTCGTCGTTGTCGACCGTCAGCCCGCCGCCGCCATGGAGACCAGTTTCGCCAACGCCGGCCAGGTGTCTCCAGGCTATGCGTCGCCATGGGCCGCGCCGGGCGTGCCGCTCAAGGCGATCAAGTGGCTGCTGCAACGCCATGCGCCACTGGCGATCAAGGCCACCGCCGATATCGACCAATACCTGTGGATGGCGCAGATGCTGCGCAATTGCACCGCCAACCGATATGCGGTGAACAAGGAGCGCATGGTTCGCCTCTCCGAGTACAGCCGCGACTGCCTTGACGAACTGCGCGCTGAAACCGGGATTGCCTACGAAGGGCGCAGCCTGGGGACCACTCAACTGTTCCGTACCCAGGCCCAGCTCGATGGCGCGGCCAAGGACATTGCCGTGCTGCAGGAGTCCGGCGTGCCCTTCGAATTGCTCGACCGTGCCGGCATCGCCCGGGTCGAGCCGGCCTTGGCCAACGTCACCGACATTCTCGCCGGTGCGCTGCGCCTGCCCAACGACCAGACGGGCGATTGCCAGATGTTCACCACGCGCCTGGCCGACATGTGCAAGCAGTTGGGCGTTGAGTTCCGTTTCGAACAAGACATCCAGCGCCTCGATTTCGCCGGCGACCGCGTCAATGGCGTGTGGATCGATGGCAAGTTGGAGACCGCCGACCGCTACGTGCTGGCGCTGGGCAGTTATTCGCCCAAGCTGCTCAAGCCGCTGGGGATCAAGGCGCCCGTTTACCCGCTCAAGGGCTACTCGCTGACCGTGCCGATCACCAACCCGGCGATGGCGCCGACCTCGACCATCCTCGACGAAACCTACAAAGTCGCGATCACCCGTTTCGACAACCGCATTCGCGTCGGCGGCATGGCTGAGATAGCCGGTTTTGACCTGTCGCTCAACCCGCGTCGGCGTGAAACCCTGGAGATGATCGTCAACGACCTTTATCCTCATGGCGGCGATTTGGCCCAAGCCAGTTTCTGGACCGGTCTGCGCCCGACCACACCCGATGGCACACCGATTGTCGGTGGCACTCCGTTCAGGAACCTGTTCCTGAATACCGGCCACGGCACCCTCGGCTGGACCATGGCATGCGGCTCCGGACGTTTGCTGGCCGACCTGATGGCGAAGAAAACGCCGCAGATCAGTGCCGAAGGCCTCGATATCTCCCGTTACGGCAATCACCAGGAGTCCGCAAAACATGTCCATCCAGCGCCAGCTCACCAATGAACGCATGAGCCAGATCGTTGTTCACAACGGCACCGTTTACCTGGCGGGCCAAGTGGGCGACGACATGAATGCCGGCATTGAGCAGCAGACCCGTGAAACCCTGGTCAACATCGAGCGTTTGCTGGACCTGGCCGGCACCGACAAGACCCGCTTGCTGTCGGTGACGATCTATTTGAAAGACATCGATGCCGATTTCGCCGGTATGAACGTGGTGTGGGACAAGTGGTTGCCAAAAGGTGTCGCCCCGGCCCGCGCCACGGTTGAAGCCAAACTGTGTGAGCCGAATATCCTGGTAGAGCTGTCCGTCGTGGCTGCACTGCCTTAATACACATCCCTCTTGCGGTGCCGATGTTGTCGGTTGGCACCGGTTTTCTTCACTCTGCCGCCTAGAAGCCTGCCGCCATGCGTCCTGCCCGTGCCCTGATCGACCTCCAAGCCCTGCGTCACAACTACCAATTGGCCCGCGAAGTCAGCGGGGCCAAGGCCCTCGCCGTGATCAAGGCGGACGCCTACGGCCACGGCGCGGTGCGCGTAGCCCAGACGCTGGAAGCCGAGGCCGATGGGTTTGCGGTGGCGTGCATCGAGGAGGCCCTGGAGCTGCGCGCCGCCGGGATACGTGCACCGGTACTGCTGCTGGAAGGTTTTTTCGAAGCCGACGAGCTGACGCTGATCATCGAGCAGGACCTGTGGTGCGTGGTGCATTCATTGTGGCAACTGGAGGCGATCGAGCAAGCCACGCTGGGCAAGCCGCTGACCATCTGGCTCAAGCTCGACTCGGGCATGCACCGAGTCGGCCTGCACCCCAAGGATTTCCAGGAGGCGTACAAGCGTCTGCTGGCCAGTGGCAAGGTCGCGAAGATCGTATTGATGAGCCATTTCGCCCGTGCCGATGAGCTCGATTGCGCAAGCAGCAGCGAACAAGTGGCGGTATTCGAAGCGGCCCGCCAGGGCCTGGCGGCTGAAGTCAGCCTGCGCAATTCCCCGGCCGTACTGGGTTGGCCGAATGTGTCCAGCGACTGGGTGCGCCCTGGCATCATGCTCTACGGCGCCACGCCTTTTGGCGATGACCAGGCTATCGCCGCGCGTTTGCAGCCGGTGATGACCCTGGAGTCGAAAATCATTTGCGTACGTGAACTGCCGGCGGGAGAGCCGGTGGGTTACGGGGCCAGGTTCATCACGCCCAAAGCGATGCGTATCGGCGTGGTGGCCATGGGGTATGCCGACGGCTACCCGCGCCACGCGCCCACGGGCACACCGGTGCTGGTCGCCGGTCAGCGCAGCCAGTTGCTGGGCCGGGTGTCCATGGACATGCTGTGCGTCGACCTGACGGATGTGCCCCAGGCGGGGCTGGGTTCCACGGTGGAGTTGTGGGGCAAGAATATCCTCGCCAGCGACGTCGCGACTGCGGCTGAAACCATCCCCTATCAGCTTTTCTGCAACCTGCGCCGAGTGCCAAGGCTCTATTTGGGCGCTTGATCGCCAGGTACGAATGCCGCTGCCCAGGATTTAGGCCCAAGTGTTGTAAATACTGAACGCTGTCGCCATGATAACGCTCAATTACAACAAAGCCTGAATCCCAGGAGGCACCTGCATTGGACGTCGGCGAACGACTGCAATCCATCCGTAAACTCAAAGGTCTTTCCCAGCGCGAGCTTGCCAAGCGCGCGGGCGTCACCAACAGCACCATTTCGATGATCGAGAAAAACAGCGTCAGCCCCTCGATCAGTTCCCTGCGCAAGGTACTGGGCGGCATTCCCATGTCCATGGTGGAATTCTTTTCCGAAGAGATCCTCCAGGAAATACCCACGCAGGTCGTCTATAAAGCCAATGAGCTGATCGACATCTCCGACGGTGCCGTGACCATGAAGCTGGTAGGCCGAGCGCACCCGAGCCGGGCAATCGCGTTCCTCAATGAAATCTACCCGCCAGGCGCCGACACGGGCGAAGAAATGCTCACCCATGAAGGCGAAGAAACCGGAATCCTGGTGGAAGGGCGCCTGGAGCTGGTGGTCGGTCTTGAAACTTTTGTGCTCGAAGCAGGCGATAGCTACTACTTTGAAAGTACCAAGCCCCATCGTTTTCGCAATCCGTTCGACGTGCCGGCGCGACTAATCAGCGCAGCCACACCGGCGAACTTTTAAAACAGAAGGCGCCCTGCCAGCGTTGCAGGGTTCGCGCAGCTGTAAACCGTGAGGCTGAATCTCCCTTTATTTAATAGGGTTGTTTCGGCCAGGCGGGCTAACCGCTATACTTTCGCCGCCTGCGAAACCGTGGCCGCAGGCGTGAATAGCCACCATGAGGGTGAACGCGTGAACCTAATTATGAAAATGCTGGCTGCACCAGCAACCGTACTGGCCCTGTGGGCTGGCAGCGCTCAAGCTGCGACCAACGATGACATCGCCAAGCGCCTGGAGCCTGTGGGCCAGGTTTGTGTCCAGGGCCAGGAATGCAAGGGCATGGAGGTTGCTGTGGCGGCGGGCGGCGGCGGCGGTGCCAAGACGCCGGATGAAGTGATCGCCAAACATTGCAACGCATGCCATGGCACTGGCCTGCTGAGTGCGCCGAAAATCGGCGATGCGGCAGACTGGGGTAAACGTGCCAAAGAGCAGGGCGGCCTCGACGGGCTGCTTGCCAAGGCCATCACCGGCATCAATGCCATGCCGCCTAAAGGCACCTGCGCCGATTGCTCGGATGATGAGCTAAAAGGTGCGATCGAGAAGATGTCCGGCTTGAAATAAACCGATCTTCGTCAAAACAGCCGCTTATGGGCGGCTTTTTTGTGCCCCAGATTTGTGTTTCAACACTGTTCTTTGCAGCAAAGACCCGCCACGCTCTGTCCAACCCCTAATCATGGAATGTTCAGGAGGGTCGGATGGTGCAGTTGTGTTCAATCGAGCAAGCAGTTGACGACGTACTGGCGCGGTTGCCGGCGCATATCCACATGGGCATGCCGCTGGGCTTGGGCAAGCCCAACCTGTTCGTCAATGCGCTGTACCGGCGCATTGCCAAGTTGCCCGAGCGGGCGCTGACCATCTACACCGCGCTGAGCCTGGGTCGCCCGTCCCTGGGGGACGGGTTGCAGAAGCGCTTTCTCGAACCTTTTATCGAGCGCGTGTTTGGCGATTATCCCGAACTGGATTTCCTCGCGGACCTGCACAAGGGCAGCCTGCCGAAGAATATCCGCGTGCAACAGTTCTTCATGCAGCCCGGCAGCCTGCTCCACAGCGACTCGGCGCAGCAGGATTATGTCAGCAGCAACTACAGCCATGCCGCCCGTGATATCAATGCCGCCGGCCTGAACCTGGTGGCGCAACTGGTTGCCAGCAGCGCCGAGCATCCCGACCGCCTGAGCCTGAGCTGCAACCCGGATATCACCCTCGACCTGCTCCCCATGATCGCCAAGCGTCGCGAAGCCGGGGAAACCATTCTGGTGGTTGGCCAGGTTCACACTGAATTGCCCTACATGCCCGGCGATGCGGAATTGGGCATGGACGCATTCGACTACCTGCTCGACGAAAAAGACAGCACCACGCTGTTTTCCACGCCCAACATGCCGGTGGGGTTCCAGGACCATTTTATCGGCCTGCATGCCAGCACCCTGGTTCGCGATGGCGGCACCCTGCAGATCGGCATCGGCTCCATGGGCGATGCGCTGACCGCCGCCTTGCTGGCGCGCCAGGCCGACAACGAAGCCTATCGATTGCTGCTGACCGACCTGGATGTGTACCAGTGGGCGCCCTTGATCAGTCGTGAGGGTGGCGTCGATCCGTTCGCCCGGGGCCTTTATGGTTGCAGCGAAATGTTCGTCAACGGCATGCTGGTGCTGGCGGATGCCGGCATCATCCGGCGCAAGGTTTACCCGGATGTGGCGACCCAGGAGCAAGCCAATGCCGGGCTGCTCGACGATGCGGCGCAGCCCGATGGCATCTCCATCCATGGCGGTTTCTTCCTTGGCCCGCGCAGTTTCTACCAGCGCTTGCAGGAGATGAGCCACGCCAAGCGGCTGCAATTCAACATGACCCGCATCAGCTATATCAACGAGCTGTACGGCCAGGAAGAACTCAAGCGCTTGCAGCGCCAGGATGCACGGTTCGTCAACAGTGCGATCATGGTGACGTTGCTCGGTGCCGGTGTGGCCGACCAATTGGAAGATGGCCGCGTGCTCAGTGGCGTGGGCGGGCAGTACAACTTCGTTGCCCAGGGCCACGCGCTGGAGGATGCGCGTTCTATCCTGATCCTGCGCAGCTGGCGCGAGTCGGGGGGAGAGGTCAGCTCCAATATCGTCTGGGAATATGGCCATTGCACCATTCCCCGACACCTGCGCGATATCGTCATTACCGAGTACGGCATTGCCGACTTGCGGGGGCAGACGGATGCCAAGGTGATTGAAGCGTTGCTCAATATCACTGACTCGCGCTTCCAGGGCGATTTGATCGAGCAGGCGCAAAAGGCCGGCAAGCTGCCCAAGGATTTCAAGCTGGACCCGCGTTTTGCCGACAACACACCGCAACGGCTCCAGGCGATTCAAGCCAGGCACCGACGCCTGTTCCCGGAGTACCCGTTGGGCAGTGACTTTACGGACGAGGAGCGGGACCTGTTGCGGGCGCTGAACTGGCTCAAGAGCAAATTCAAGCTCACGGAGATGCTGGAACTGGGCAAGGCGGCGCTGGACGCACCGGAGCCGGAGGCGTTTCCCGAGCACCTTGAGCGGATGCGCTTGGATCAGCCGGAGGGATTCAAGGAAGACCTGTACCAGCGCCTGTTACTCGCCGGCCTCCAGGCCACCGCACACTAAAAGCCAATAGCGAGCAAATGTGGGAAGGGGCTTGCCCCCGATGACCATAGGTATCTACACAACTCTGTAGCGCTCAACCGTAACCACGATGCGAAGCGAGTCGCTCTTGATCTTGATCTGCTTTTGATCTTAGGCGCCCCGTTAAACCACGCTGGCCGAACGCAGGCTTGAATCCGTGGGTAACC